>NZ_JBNHER010000130.1:0-17416 GCF_050015975.1 Dapis purpurea BLCC-M126
ACTCCTAAAAAATACCCTGTCTATTTGTAACAAACATTTATTAAATTGGTATAAAGCCCTACTACAAACAAAAACTTTTTTATCACTAATTATCCGGACATGATATAAACGCTTTTAGATTTGATCGGCAAGCCCTAAGTATTCAGCTATTATATCCAACTTTTTGTACCATTCTTTTTTCATTCCTGGCATAAAACGGAAATAGATTTGAGTGCCAAGTTATTACAATAGATAAACTTTCTGAATATTAGAATATAGATTTGAGTGCCAAATTATTACAATAGATAAACTTTCTGAATATTAGAATTAAGATTATGTTATTTTCTTAAAAAAAATATTTCCTCTGACTCCCAAATATCGACTACTTCTGCACAAAAATGTCTAACCCAACCCATAATCAAGACTCTTATAATAAGAGCAATACTAATACACCTGAAGTTTTATTACCTAGGATAACTATTCTGCTCCTGGATGATTCTGAGGTAGATCGTCTTACCTACATTCGTTATCTTAAATCAGATTCGCACCACACCTATAGGATCATAGAGGCTGAAACCTTAGAAGAAGGAATAGAAATGTGGGAGTTGGAGGAACCAAATATAGCTCTGGTAGATGTCAACCTACCCGATGGAGATGGATTGGAATTTTTAGAAGCAATTGCCACTAACTACCCTAAAGATCAATTACCTGTAATTATACTTACTGGTGTGGGGGATGAGCGGGTTGCAGTACGGGTAATGAAACTGGGAGCAGCAGAATATCTGGTTAAGGGAGATATTACAGCTAACTTACTATGCGCCTGTGTTAGTGAAGTGTCAGTTCGCAGCACGGTGATTACTCAGCAAGACCTGAAGTCTGCAATAATTCGGAATCCCCTCGTTGTCAGTTCAGATACAACAGTCAAAGATGCTGTTACCCTTATGAATAAGGAGCGATCGCTAGCTAGCTCTGACCAAATAACAGCAAGACAAGAGAAAGATCGTCATCAAGCAGCTAGGTCAAGTTGCGTATTAGTTGTTGAGGAAAATCAAGTCGTGGGTATTTTGACTGAGCGCGATGTAGTGCACCTCAGTGCTAAGGGGCAAACTCTAGAAGAATTGGTAATGAGTCAAATAATGACAAAATCTGTCATTACCCTGGGTGAATCAGATTTTACCAATTTGTTTTTTGTAATTAATCTACTTCAGCAGCATCGGATTCGTCACTTACCAATCGTAGACGACCAAGAAAACCTTGTTGGACTATTAACCCATGACAGTTTGCGACAAGTCTGCCAACCAACTGATTTGCTACAGGCACGTCTGGTGGGGGAGGTAATGAACTGTGAGGTAGTTTGTGCGACATCGGAGACTTCCGTGTTGATAATTGCCCAACTTATGGCAAAGCATCGTATTAGTTCCATTGTGATTGTAGAACCCGGTGGCACGACCACACAACCCCTGCAAATTCCGGTCGGGATGCTAACGGAGCGAGATATAGTAAGATTTCAGGCATTGGGCTTAAATCTAGAAAATTGCACCGCAGAGACAGTTATGAGTAAGCCAATCCTAGCAATTAAGTCAGACAAGTCACTCTGGTTTATTCAACAGATCATGCAGGAACGGAATATTCGTCGGTTAGTGGTGACAGGGGATCAAGGAGAACTTCTAGGCATAATTACTCAAACGAATGTGTTGCAAGCCATCAATCCTCCGGAAGTTCATAAGTTAATGGAAGTTTTGGAACAACGGGTAGTGCGCCTAGAGGAAGAGCGAATCAAATTGCTGGAAAATCGGACTACCGAGCTAGAGAGTCTGCTGGAAGATCGGACGGCTGTTCTTAGGACTAAAATAGAAAAAGAAAAATCATTGATGACTGTAACAGAACAGATCCGATCATCCTGGAATTTGCAGAGTATTCTTGATACAACTGTGCAAGAATTTCGTTTACTGTTGCAGTGTCATCGGGCGATTATTTACCAATTTTCTCCTGATTCTTCTGACGCAGTGGTGGCTGAGTCAATTGCTGAAGGTGAGCGATCGCTGTTGGATTTAGAACTCGATCCTGTCTGGGTTACTGCAAAATGGATGGAGCATTATCACCAGGGTAAGATGCTGGTAGTAGATGACCTAAATAAATCACAGCTAACTCTAGAAAAGCCTTCTAATATTCGTGCAGCGATGGTTGTACCTATTCTTGTAGAAGGGCAACTATGGGGTTTAATGCTCGCGAGTCATCGGCATACCTACACCTGGACAAGGGATGGGATAGATTTAGTGCAACGGTTATCTGTTCACATTGCCATTGCTATCCAACAAGCAAAAGCCTATGAAAAAATGCGAGTAGCAAAAGAAAGTGCCGAATATGCCAACCGTGCCAAGAGCGAATTTTTAGCCCTAATCAGTCACGAAATCCGTACTCCGATGAATGGTATTCTGGGGCTTACCCACTTAGTACAGCAAACCTCTCTTCAACCTAATCAGCAAGACTACCTCAATAAAATTCAAAGTTCTGCCCAATCATTGCTGCAAATCATCAATGACATCCTTGACTTTTCTAAAATCGAAGCCGGGAAAGTGGAACTGGAATCTATCCCATTTGAATTAGATGACATCCTAAATTCTATCAATAATATTCTTGGTCTCAAAGCTAAAGAAAAAGGAATAGAACTAATCTTTAAAGTTGGGGATGATGTTCCCCAGTATTTAATTGGAGACTCACTGCGCTTAACTCAGGTGTTGATAAATCTGGCGAGCAATGCTGTCAAGTTCACTGAAACTGGTTTTGTTACTATTGTAGTTGAATTGCTTAGTTGTACTGATGAAACTGTACATCTGAAATATCAGGTGCAAGATACAGGGGTGGGTATTAATCAGTCTCAAATCGAAAGACTATTTCAATCTTTTACACAAGTTGATGCTTCTATCAGTCGGAAGTACGGTGGCACAGGACTTGGACTAGCTATTTGCAAAGGTATTGTTGAGATGATGGGAGGTAGCATTGGGGTTGAGAGTGAACTGGGTAAAGGCAGTACATTTCATTTTGAACTAGAGTTTGGCTATTCCCGGGAAGATAGTGATACTTCTGATTTTCCTGTATCCACGAATCTCAAAGAAACTGAATTGTCTAGCTTGGTAAAACTTGAGGAAATTCAGGGAGCTAATATTCTACTGGTAGAAGACAATGCAATTAACAAACTAGTTGCCCAGGAATTGTTAGAAAGGGTGGGGTTAAATGTAGATTGCGCAAATAACGGAAAAGAGGCGATAGCTAAAGTGCTAGAGCGTAGTTATGACCTAATCTTGATGGATATTAGGATGCCGGAAATGGATGGCCTAGAGGCAACTCAGCTAATCCGTTGTCTGGCAGAGGAGAACAACAGCGAAACTCAATGGTTTGCCAGAGTGCCAATTATTGCCATGACAGCTAATGCTATGGATATAGATAAAAATAAAAGTTTGGAAGTTGGGATGAACGATCATCTATCCAAACCTGTTAATCCCAAAAATTTATATAATACTCTCTATAAGTGGATTGCTTGCAGTTCCTCTGTCGCTACAAGTAATCTTTTCAGTGTTGCTCCAGAAAAGGCTCCCATTTCAGAGACTACTTTTGCAACTCTACCAGGTCTAAACGTCAATTTGGGTTTAGAATTTATAAGTGGTGACTGGGATAATTATCTGGAAATTCTGAGACTTGTTCAAAGTTCTCAAGAAGACTATAAGACCGAAATTATCGCAGCTATAAATCAGGGCAATTTGACTAAGGCGTTACATCTCGTTCACTCCATGAAAGGTCTGGCAGGTACTATTGGAGCAGAGATTCTCTACAAATCTGCTGCTTCCTTAGAGAATGAGCTACGAAGTCAAACTCCAGATATAGAAGTGTTACCTACCAAAGCTATAATCTTAGCTGAAAAGTTTCAAGAAGTATTAAATAGCATTGATATTCTGCTAGATAAATTCAGTAGTTAATAGAAGAAATATCTAAAACATAAGAGATTGCTTCCTTCCACTCCATTCCAGTTGCAATGACTTTATATTTAGTATTTATGCGGACATAATATCATATCAAATCCGGTTAATTGCACATAAAATCTGGTCATAGGATATGTGTTTATAATTTTTTCAATTACTTTAATAGATATCTCGCTAAATTCCCCACTGGAGAGTGGTTAGGGGTTATATTATGTGCGACCTTGGGGGGAGCTACGCTAATGGTTAAATAGTTATTATAATTACAGTTCGTAGTAGGGCTTCAGCCCGAACTATAGATAGGGCTGAAGCCCTACTACAAACAAAAATTTTATTATAAGTGATTATCCGCAATTCGTAGCTCCCCCGGAGGGGGCACATGATATTAGTCTCCATCTCCCCATCTCCCCATCCCCCCAACCATATAATAAGTATTCAACCGGATTTGATATCGCTTGCAAACCTATAATATTAATTACAACAATCAAATCTTCTTTTTACTAGCATTCTGCTTGCGTCTATGACTAGCAATACGCGCTGGACCCTCCATAGGACCCCCAGCAATAGGAATGACCTGATACTTGCGCTCTTCTTCCAGAGTTTTCAGTTTGGTATAATCAATCCAGTGAATACAATTAACAGGACAAGTATCGATCGCTTCTTGGATTAATTCTTCAGAGTCGCCGTCTTGCTGAAAAACACGCGCTCGCCCATGGTCAGTTTCAATATAAAAAGTATTATGGGCAACATGAGCGCAATGTTTACAACCGATACAGGTAATTTCATCAACGTAAACCCCTTTTTGTCGCAACACCCCACCAAGTTCCGGTTCAAAACCGGAACGTTCGGGAGCATCCCGTAATATCCCACCAAGTTCCGGTTCAAAACCGGAACGTTCTGTCTGACCTTCTAGGGAGGATGAAGAAAAATCTAACATTTTGTAAAAGTAATATACTATCTATATATCTATCTATCAGTTTTGTAAGTTGGCCTTCGTTGATAGACCAAAAATACACTAATAATTTTGTATTGTAATAGTTGTTGGGTTTCGCTAATGCTTTTTCCTACGGAATGCTCCGCAAATATATTGCACAGCTAAACCCAACCTACAGTTAAAATCACTTTTCCATAATTTGAAAAGTTGACTGGCGATCGCTAATTGCTGACTGCTGTTTAAGCATTCCAACGTTGAACAACTAGACGGACAGATCCATCCTTATTTTTTTGCTGTTCCGTAACCTGAAATCCTTGTTTAGCAGTTTCATTAACTACAGTTTGGAAAGCATAACGCTGAGTGACCATATTAATAAAGCGATCTACAGAGGATGCTTGTTGCCAGAATTGTAGATCGGCAACCAGCTCATATTCATTACCATTCCAGGCAAACCCTAAGTCATACCCATTATTTTGTTCTATGACCACTTCAGCAGTGCTAGTTTGTCCGCGATAACCCCGGACTTCTGTTGGACCTGATTTCCAGTCAATACCTAAATCTGTTAGAGCAGACTGCAAAGACTTCAGATTACGAATTTGAGTTTTGATTTGACTAAAGTGTGACATATTAATTCTAAGAGAAATAAACTGAACTCAACAAGAAAAAAAAATTTTAGTAACTGCTAAAAGAAGAAACTTGCATACTAGCAGTATCAGACTGATGCTGCTGTTGAGCAAAGTATTCAGAAGTTGACTCTTGAGTTAAGACAATACCTAACTCAGATTCAATTGCAGCAGTTACCTCTGTACAGGATGCACCGACAATACCAGTAACTTTTTCCTGTACCCGACCATCTGGATGAATGATGAACTCTAAAGTTTCCATGTTCATAGATGAATGATGAACAGTTATCGAAATATACAAAGATACCAATTTTTTCAAAGTGATATCTGCTGAAGTTGCTTCTTGATTGTTTAAATGACTTGCTTTTAATCTAAATCAATTTTTATCAATTGATAGATAACGAATCATTTCTTAACAAAAGTTATTATAATCTGAAGCAATGCATCAGTTATTTGTTAAGTTTGGCGTATATTTTTCTAACCGTCAAGATGGTGGACTCAGGTACAAGGAAATATGGGATCAAGAAGATAGCCTAGTGAGTCATATTACAGAACTTAAAACTAAAAGCTCTTGACAAATATCACTCAGGCTGTTATGTAAAATATTTCTATCTAATATTTCTGATCCAATAAGTATTTTGGGATTTGTCGGTCAAATATCCCTTGAAAATACAAATGATTTTCTAGGTTAAGCTGATATATCGCAGTTGCCATGACTGTTAGAACTTATCGAATAGCTGTTTGCGTAGAACAACCTAGGAGAACCAATAAAATATCAGTAATTAATCTTATCTCCCAGATAACTAAAGCCTTCTTTGTTCTTCTCTCTTCCTTTAGAATAAAGGCTCAATATATTATTTTGAATAATTTTTATGTTTTCTTAGTAAAAATTAGGTTTTGAATTATTTAATTTTCGTTAATTTCTAATAATTGCAAACAGATTTTTTAGGCAATTAATTAAGTCGCTATTTAGGAATTTACGAACTATAAACTTTAAGTAAAATTCCCTGGTCTATATTCACTTTTTTAACTTTTGATACCAATTCACTTGGAAATAATTAAAACCTTTTGACTTTATTTCAAAGTCAAAAGGCATGACTTCCACGGTGATGCACCTTAGCAGATAATAAAAGTCTGTCCAGTTAAATTAAGTGCTATAAGTGCTATGCAAATAACAACTTCCAGCAATCAAATCCATGTAGGTGTTTTAGGCTTTGGTGGTTTAGGACAAGCTGCAGCTAGGGTACTTACACCCAAACAAGAAATGGCCTTAGTTGCTGCTGCTGACCAAAAAGGTTATGCCTACAACTCTCAAGGATTAAATCCTGACCAGTGTATGGCTATCTACAATAAGCAAGGGTCTTTGGGTTATTTAGAACCTGGTGGAGTTTTAAGTAATCAGAGCATTGAGGAATTAATTAAAGTAGCTGATACTGTGGATGGTTATTTTCTGGCCCTTCCTAACTTGCCTAATACTTTTATGGCAAATGTTGCCAAACAATTTATTGCTGCTGGTTGGCGGGGGGTATTGGTGGATGCCATTAAGCGTACTAGTGCAGTAGAACAATTATTGGCCCTCAAAGATGAACTACAAGCTGCGGGTATTACTTATATGACTGGTTGTGGTGCAACTCCTGGTTTATTAACCGCAGCAGCAGCTATAGCAGCTCAGAGTTATGCAGAAATTCATAGTGTCAAAATTACTTTTGGAGTAGGTATTGCTAATTGGGAAGCTTACCGCGCGACAATTCGTGAGGATATTGGCCATTTGCCGGGATATGATGTGGAAAAAGCTAAGGCCATGACTGATGCTGAGGTAGAAGCTTTGCTAGAAGAGACAAATGGTCTGTTGAAGTTGGAGAATATGGAACACGCTGACGATATTATGTTGGAGTTGGCAGGAATTTGCGATCGCGATCAGGTAACAGTAGGAGGTATTGTTGATACTCGCAACCCGAAAAAACCTTTAAGTACAAATGTGCAGGTGACTGGTCGTACTTTTGAAGGCAAAATTTCTACTCATACCTTTACATTAGGGGATGAAACTAGCATGGCAGCTAATGTTTGTGGTCCAGCATTTGGCTATTTGAAGGCAGGAGTAGATTTATATCGAAGAGGTATTTATGGTTTATTTACTGCTGCTGAAGTTATGCCAAAGTTTGTCCGATAGTTGTTTGTCTGTACACGCCTAAAATATTGCAATAGTAGGGGCGGGTTCGGCGTTAAATTCAAGTTGCTCAACCTAAAATTAGATAAACCCGCCCTATTTTAAGATATATAATGCAGCATTTTAGCTGTGTCGGTCTACTACGATACTGTTCCGCACCAATCAAACCATCACTCCAACAGGAATAGCTTTTTGCTCATCTAATTCAATTTATTGAGATTTCTTATTAATTAATTAGTATTAATGCCAAAACTGTATTTATTAATAAATTTGTAACTAATCCCCTATTAATTATAAATTTACTCAAAAGAATTTTCAACTACAATTGATACAGATTTCTATTAATTTACCCGATATATTCAAAATATAGATAGGGTTGATACAAAAAGCCATATCTATTCCAAGGTCATCTGAAGCACTTGTCTCTATTGGCCTTTGTTATTTGATTGGGCTTGGGGATACAATCGACAAATTATTGAGATTACTTCTTATTAAGTTAAAACTAGACTAAACTATAGATGAATTTTAAGTCTGGCATTATGAAGTAAGTTAATTCAAAAATTTATAGCATTTAGTAACCAAGAATTCTGCAACTAACTTGTAGAAAGCACCGAGATACCCTCAAACATCTTGGTTAAGCTAGTGTGATTTGCTTTCCCCAGTAGATTCAATCAACTTTAATTTAGACATCAAAGTAATCAGGAGTGTCGATAATGGCAAAAATTGGGATCTTTTACGGCAGCACATCCGGTGTAACAGCAGAAATCGCTGAAACAATCCACGAAAAATTAGGCGAAGAACTTTGTGATATCATAGATATGGAAGAAGATTACGACGAATTTAGTCAACTTCTTGAATACGATTATTTATTATTGGGTTGTTCAACCTGGGGTGCTGGGGAAGTGCAGAATGCCTGGCGCGAACCACTTTTTGACATGGATATCGAAAAGCCTGATTTTACTGGAAAAACTATTGCGTTGTTTGGTGCAGCAGATCAAGTTGGTCATGGAAAGCACTTTGCTGGCGCATTGCAACTTATGTGCGACCAATTCGAGAAGCTTGGTGCAACTATAGTAGGAGAGTTCCCTACTGAAGGTTACACTTTTGAGCATTCTGCCGCCGTGCGTGATGGTAAATTTGTAGGATTACCACTTGATGAAGTTAATCAAAGCGAGCTAACTGAAGAGAGAATTACACAGTGGTTGGAAACGCTACGTCCCATTTTTCTAGGCGAAGAAAGTCCTGTATTAGTAACTGCTTAGATGGCGAAAGTTTTGTAGCACCGAACAAGCAACGGTAAGAAAAAATTTTACTGTCAAAGATTTCTGTCAATCTTAAAATTGGAAATCTTGTTGCTAATTTTGGTAGCGATCGCTGTTGAGACGAAAACAGCATCATTTATTGCATCTGTAAAAAATTGTTTTGTTTGCATATCAGTTCATCTCCTTTTGGGTTGGGAAATAATATATTTCCCAACTTTTTTATTTATAGCAGTTTTCACATATCTCACATAGATAAAACACAGTGGTTAGGCGTTCGTGTCGCACTAACTACAAAGCATCTTCCTACTCCAAAAAAGTTGGGAATCAAACTACGAATACCCTATTTAATAAGGTACTGAATAAAACTGAACTTTTATAAGTTGATTTTTTCAGCCACTGAATAAAACTGAACTTTTCTGAATTAATTTACGACATTTGGTTAAAATACTGAGTCATAAATACCTATAAAAATTAATTTAATATCGATTTTTAGTTACAAAAAAATAGCTATATCTCATAACTATACTAGATCATAAGGGGATTTATTTTTTTGCCAAGATAAGTTAATTGTCCAAATTTATCTCAAAAAAGTTCAGTTTTATTCAGGTGGAAAATTCCTGAACTTTCCTGAACTTTTCCGTATTGTTTTTTCCGGAAATTCCAGCGATAATAATCTTAACAACGGAAAGAGAACAACATCTTTCCAACACCAACAAAAATTCTATTTGAAGGAGAAAGAAAAATGGCAAGATCTGACTTTCACTCCCAAACCTCTGACTATTTCTTCGGAGTAGGTCGCTATCGACTCCTAATTGAGGAGGAATCGGAACCCTATAATATGAAAGATGGCGAGACGAACTGGACAAATAATGTTACATTTGATCACACACACATAATTAATGGGAGTACCAAGGTTTATACCCGTCATGCTATCTCTCACTCTACTGTTAACGGCAACGATTTAGATAACAACATTACGGGCGCATATAAAACGCACAAACATTGGTCCCATAACGTGGGCTTAAGCTCTTATGAATTTGAAAACGTCGTTTACCGTTGGGATGGTACCTTCAACGATTCAATTAATGGAGCAGGAGGAAACGACCTTATTGAAGGCTGGAAGGGGGATGATGTTCTAAACGGTGGGAACGATAATGATGCACTTCATGGTGGAGAAGGAACTGACACTCTTAACGGAGGAAACGGCAGTGACTTATTGTACACAGGTCCTCTAACTAATGGCGAAAGCGATGTACTAACAGGTGGTGCAGGGGGCGATACCTTCTTTTTAGGAGATGCTTCCACCCCGTCAGGGCCTCATACTACAGGAAAAGGTTTTGACTGGGGACGTCTAGGTTTAAGCCTGGCTGGAGACGTTAGTGATTTATTATTCACTGTTGTTCCAGGTTTGGGCACTGCGGGCAAAATCGCCAAAGAAATCGTGCCAATGATGTTTGATGTAGCCAAAGCCACCTCACATAACGTTACAGCCACAGTTGCACAAAACGGAGGTGAAAAGGGTTCTGCAACCATTACAGACTTCAACCCTGTTGAGGATGTTATATTTATTCCTCTGCCATCGGATGGTGATATCTACATTGATAAAAATACCACTGATAACGGTTTACTCAAGGTTTTTCACGATAAAAATAACACTGATGTCATTGCAACTGTTAAACTATCTAATGACTTTAATAATATTGAAGGTAACTCAAACGGCAAACTTGAGTCAAACTTGTTCAAGAATATTGAACGCAACGCATTAATTCTTGATTCTAAGGGTGCCAAAGATTTCAAAAACAAGACAAAACTGGAAATTGAAGACTCACAACTCGAAGACCTGGGAACAAACAAATTTCTGGTTCTGGGAGCCTATTCCGGATTTGATATCAAGGGTGCCAATGGTGCTGACTATTCCTATGGAACACAATTTGGTGACATTATCTCTGGCTATGAAGAACCAGAAAAAGCATACACAGCTGGTGATGATGTGTTCTACGGATTTGGGGGCAACGATGTGTTTTTTCCGGGACAAGGTAACGACCGTATTTATGGTGGTGATGGTGTTGATGCAGTGAACTATATGGACTCTACATCAGCTATCACTATTAACTTAAGTAATGGGAATAACAATGATGATGGCTTCCGTACTAAAGACAGGTTACACAGCATTGAGAACATCATTGGTAGTGATTATGGTGACAGGATCACAGGAGATGGTCAGGCTAACGTTCTCAACGGTGGTCAAGGAACTGATACTCTCAGGGGTGGTGCAGGTGCTGATACCTTTGCTGTACAGGCTACTGAAGGTGACGTCATTAAGGATTTCAACGTGAATGAAGATAAGCTCTTGATTCCAGGGATGAATCAAGGCGATCGTCGAGACTATAAGTATAACTCTTCAAACAGCGAGCTGTCGTTATTTATTTGGGGACGACCTGTTGCTGTCTTGGAAAATATCCCGGAAGGGCAAGTCAATAATGTTGTTGACAATATTAAGGTTGACTTTGTTAACGAGATCGTGGAAACACGAGAAGCAAAAGTGAATGGGGAGAATAAAACAATAACTGAGACAAGAGTTGAGACAAAAAGTGCCACAGGAGGTTGGGCTGAACATAGTGGTATTTTTATTACTACTGGCAGCTCAACAAATGATAGTCTGACAGGAGTAGATGGACAAGGTTATATAATAGCTGGTCACGGAGGAAATGACACTATTACAGGTGGCGACAGTGGAGAATGGATGTGGGGTGGTAGTGGAAATGACAGCCTAATTGGCGGCTCGCTTTACGATCAAATGTTTGGTGGGGACGGAAATGACACCCTAATTGGCAACGATCATGTTGACCGCCTCTATGGTAATGCAGGAGATGATTATCTAAATGGTGGCAATGGAGGTGATTTCTTTATCCTCAATTCTGATATTGGAATAGATACTATCGCTGACTTTAATGCTAATGAAGGAGACAAATTTTTAATTGACAAGAATGTCTACGGTATTAGCGATCTTAATGGTATCAGCTATGATGCTAACTCTGGCGAGCTGAGTGCGAATGGTAATAACATTGCAGTTCTCAACAACCCTGTTGGCTTTGCAGTTAACGACACTAATATTTCACTGCGGGAAAATCTTATCGTAGACTAATATAATATTTCACTGGGTCAAGATATCAGCGTTTTGTGATACACTATCCCTATAATTATGCTACTGGCGAGTTAAATGCTAGTCACTTGAATGAAGCAATTGCAGTTCTCAAAAATCCTGTTGGCTCTACTGTTAACGACACTAAATATTTCACTGGTTTAGGTTTCAGATTCAAGCGATCGCAACATTTTTCAGATTGATGAGTTATATCATTACAAGCAAAACTCTCTAGGGGTGAATTACCATTCACCCCTATTGCGCTCTACCAATAGCTGATATAAAATCAGGATAATTAGTATATCCAAGTCATTGCGACTGGAACGGAGTGGAAGGAAGCAATCTCAGGGTTTTAGGAGATTGCTTCCTATCGTCGCAATGACGACTATTTTACCGGATTCTATATGACAGCTAAATGCTGTTTCGGAGTATTCCGTCAGGAAAAGCTGATAGCTAGTTAACCAATAGCAGTTTGATTAGATGATAACAGCCATTTTTGTAATCCATTAATCAATGCTTGAGTGTGATGATAAGCTGACATATTACCTCGCTCGCAAAAACACTCTGCTGCAGCTTGTAAATCTTGCATTGCTGCTTGATAAAGTCCGGACTCTTGACGCAATAACCCTCGGTTTAAATATGCTTGAGCTTCATGGGGGTTAAGTTTTAGAGTTTTACTAAAGTCTGCCATTGCTGCTTCAATGTTTCCCATCTTGCTACAAACACAACCTCTATTATAATAAGCTCTGGAGTTACCAGCATCCATATAAATAGCATAACTAAAATCTGACTTTGCTTTGTGCATATTTTTTGACATTAAATATGCCAAACCTCTTTCATTATAAATATCTGCTTGATTAAAATTAGCATCTCGCTGAGTATTTGCTAAAATTTGATTATAGTCTCCTATTGCTTCGTGATAATTCTTGAGTTCAAAATTAGCTAATCCTCGGTTGTATAATGCACGAAAATCATTATGGTTTTGGTTAAGCACTTGAGTATATTCTGCAATTGCTTGTTGGTAATTACCGATTTTGTCGTAAGCTAAACCTAGGTTGAGATTTGCTTCTATACTTTCTGGATTAATTTTTATTGCTTCGGTGCAGTCAGCGATCGCTTGCTGATATTTTCCCCATTGAAGATAAACTAAACATCTATTACTATAAGCACTGGCAAAGTTAGAATTAAATTCTATTGCTTTGCTAAAATTGTTAACTGCTTGCTCATAGTTTTGATTTTCAGTATTAGCTATACCTGCAGTGAAGTATTTTTTAGCATTTCCGATGTCTGAGTTAGCAGTTGCAGTTTTCATCGGTGGAGAGAACGACAAAAATAAGACCGTAACAACTATACCAATGCTGAATAGAAATCGATAAAAGCTATTCATTTGTCACCGTATATATTTACTTCAAATACTAATATTGGGGTGAATAAATAGAGCTTAGATTTGATATTTTCTTAGCTCTAATTTTCACCCCAACTATCAAGGAATATATTATCAAGATGAGAAAGCTTTCATTTGTAAAGTTGGAAACTTTTCTCTCCTATCTTTTCCTAATTTGATATTAATTATTTCCAGCCTTTGTCAGCTTGAGCTAGAACATAAGCTGCAACATCTTCAATGGAAGCTTCTCCAAGCCTTTTAAAATTTGGCATAGCATTCTTACCATTTGTTACCTGGTAGATAATTTTATCTGCACTATACATACCATATTTTTCTAAATCTGCTTTACTTAGAGTCTTTGTTGGGTTAATGGTATTCTTGCCTCCTAGATGGCAAGCGTTACAATTACCTGAGAATATCTGCTTTCCATGAGCTAGATCGGCAGCTAAAGCTGGAGGTTGTACCGCAACAACAACAAAAGCTATGGCCAATAGCACAATTGATAGTAATTTTTTCATTTGTTCTCCTCTCTCAACACAAATACAGAAGATTATTAAATCTGCGTTCCCTATTCTGAATTAAGTTAGGCATTACGTCAAACGACAGCCTGTCAAACATAAAAATTAAATTAACTCTTATCAAATAGTTTTTGATGCTACATTTTGCATTTGTACCAAGATTTTAAAGTTATTTATTAATGATAAAAATAATAATCCTCCCCCTAAAATACCTAAGTTTTAGAGAGAGGAATATTTAATAGTTATCAATTTAAATCTTAATTATTTAAGGGTTTTACAATTTCCCTTAAGTATGAAATATCTCCAAAAATTATATCTGCCTTTTCTTAAAATATTGTCAGGACGTCCGATGGAACGTCCCTACAGTTTTTTGCAAATAACTATTTTTGATTAGGCGAAGATAGAGATATTTTTGTCATAGTTAAATAGCAATAAACTAATATCAACCCAACTTGCTTTAGGCTTGTGATGTATTAGTTAAATTCTGCTATTATTTTACAATTAGATGGCCAACCATACCTGCACCACGGTGAGGAGTACAGAAGAACTCATAATCACCAGACTTTGCATCTGCTGGAATATTTACATCAAAGCTTTCTCCAGCTTTATATGCTAACTTGTCGTGGGAAAGTGATTTGGCTAAAGATCCGTCTGGGGAATTACCAGGATTGAACATTACATTATGAGGGGCAAGCATACCATTTTTAAATGTAACTGTATCACCAGGTTTAACAGTCACTTGTTTGGGACTAAATTGTAGCCCACCAGCACCCATTGTTACTTCATAATTCGCTGCTTGTGCTGGATTAGAAAATACTAGACTACCGATAACTAGCATTACTACGGAAGCTAGTAGTGCTATAGACTTGGAAAGTGAAGATATAAAACGCATCTTTGACTCCTGTTTTTTTAGATTATTCTGCATCCATGAGGTAATTATACAATAATAAGACAGACTGTCATACTTAAATAATTTACCAGAAGAACAGGGAATTTTTAACTAGGCCGAGCAAAAATCGAAAAATCAAAAATTATGAGTCCTCTACCAAATCACCGTCCACAACAAATGGCCCTTGGCCCTCTGGAAACAGAAATTTTGAATATTGTTTGGGATTTAGGTTGTGCTACAGTCAAACAGGTACATGAACTTATTCTGGCTGACCCTGACCGAGAGTTAGCTTATACTTCAGTCACAACAGTGCTACGTCGCCTAACTCAAAAAGGTTGGTTGGTCTGCGATGAAAGTGGTCGTGCTTTTGTCTGGCGACCTTTGATTTCTCGTCGAGAAGACAAAATATTGAGAGCGCATAAACAATTAAATCAATTTCTGGAAGTAGGAAATCCTGATGTAGTGGCAGCTTTTGCCGATAGTTTGGACTCTGCTAGTATAGAACAAATAGAGGCTATCGCCCAGAAGCTCAAAGATATACGCAAAGCTAGGGAGGAAGAAAAATAATGCACTTAATAATTATATTTTTGGCTCTAGGTTTAGCTTATGCTCTGAGATGTGTGGATTTTTTCATTTCTCCTCATTGGTTAGTTCGTTGGCAGCGCTCTTTACTATTATTTATTTCTCCGCCCCTACTTTTAATTGCAACGGCCATTGCCATGATTTGTATGGGGCCTCAAGGACAAATGCTGGGATTATCAACTGGATGGGTTAGTTATGTATTGGCCTGGGGTTTTTGCGGATGGGCGATTATTTTGGGTTTGGTTTTAGGCTATCAAGGTTGGCAGTCTGTGCAAAAGGTGAATGATTATCCTCAAATAAATATTAAAGGTAAATCTGTATTTTTACTTGATAATCCAATTTTATTTAGTGCTCAAATAGGCTTTTGGCATTCTAAGTTAGTTGTTAGTAAAGGTCTTGTAGAAAGATTAAGTTCCGATCAACTTTACGCAGTTTTAAACCACGAACAAGCTCATTATTATTATCGAGATACTTTTTGGTTTTTTTGGTTAGGTTGGTTGGGAAAAATAGTTCCTTTTTTACCAAATACTCAGGTTTTATGGCATGAACTTTTAACTCTGCGAGAAATCCGTGCCGATCAATGGGCTAAAAAACAAGTGGATGGATTATTGTTGGCGGAGACTTTGTTGTTGATGGTGAGCGATCGCTTCACTGAACCAAATAACTTTTATGCAGCATTTAGTTGTACTACTCCTCCTAACCGTTTAACAGAAAGAATTGATGCACTATTAGCAGAACCAGATTTTTCTATGCAACGAAATAACTACTGGTTTTGGAGTTGGATATTGTTGAATTTTTTACCTTTAATTACTATGTTCTTTCATCAGTAGAAGTAGGCAAGAGGCAAGAGATTTTCATTGAAAAATAATAGATTTATTGTAGTAGTGACGTGACACACCTAAAATGTTCCAATAGATAGGAGTAGGTTTCGCGTTAAATTAATTTTGATACAACATTCAATCCTACATTCCGCACGTCAAAATGTAGTATCTCATGCTGGCAGTTGAAAGCCTTGCCTAGTAATAACTATGAAGTTTCTAGGTGAAAATAGATATCACATAAACTATTGATAATCGAGGCTGTAATCCACTTTTTTCGTTAAAAATACTCTTATAGTATGCTTGTCGTGCGGAATGTGGTTTCAATCAGATGAATGCGCTCCGAATAATATAATCAGAACTGATATTATGTCCGATTGAATAGTTATTATTAGGGTTTGCTGATTAAATATAAAAAGACTCGCAGATGAAGGTATTGAGGATTTTAGGTGATGAAAAAGTACCAGTTTTTGAGTGAAAAAAAGCTGAAAAAGTGAAGATTGTGGGGTAAAGGGAGACAGAAAAATTAAGGGGCTATTTTTCGACCACCTCTTCTATAACTCCCAGTTCCTCTTAAGTTTTAACTACTCTCTACTCCCTACCCTCGCCATCAGACTTTTGAGCGCAAACCCTAATTAAAGTTTGTAGTAGGGCTTTAGCTCCAAGTTATAGATAGGGCTGAAGCCCTACTACAAACAAAAACTTTGGAAGAATTAGAAGTAGCTTTAACTAAACAAAAAGAATTATCTCAAGAGTTAGAAAAAATGGCGACAATAGATGCATTAACAAACATTTATAACCGTCGTCAAATTATGAAAATAGCTGAACAAGAGTTTGCGAAGTCTATTCGTTATCAACATCCTTTTTCCATATTGATGATGGATATTGATAAATTCAAAATCATTAATGATACTTACGGACATCAAATGGGCGATCGAGTGATTATTGAAATAGTTAAAGCAGTATTAAAAAATATCCGCAAAGTAGATATTTTGGGGCGTTTGGGAGGGGATGAATTTATGCTTATCTTACCAGAAACTAATCAGGCGCAAGCAGTAGGAGTAGCAAAAAGGATCTGCTCTGGTATAAGAGAATTGACTTAATCAAAGAATAACGATATAATACGTAAAAAAGCATACTTTTA
>NZ_JBNHER010000131.1:0-51899 GCF_050015975.1 Dapis purpurea BLCC-M126
GCGTTTCATGTCGCGTAGCGAAACGGCATATCCAATCGACCAAGAGAAGAGAAATGATATTTCCCAATCTTCAATCCTCTCGGTTTTAACCAGAGGTAATTATCAATTATCCATTATCAATTATCAATTAATGAACTCTACCTTCTGCTATATATAGTTGAAGATAAACGACAGATAAAATCAAGAATGACCTCAACTTTAGTCCCACCAACCCTCCCACATCTAAATACTCCCACCATTCGTCAACTACCAAATGGACTAACTATCATTGCCGAACATCTGCCAGTTGAAGCTGTCAACCTCAATATTTGGCTTAACGTTGGATCTGCCTTAGAATCTGAATCAATTAACGGGATGGCCCATTTTCTCGAACATATAATTTTTAAAGGTACCCCTAAACTTCCCAGTGGCGAATTTGAACGTTTAGTCGAACAACAAGGCGCCGTAATGAATGCTGCCACCAGTCAAGACTACACCCACTTTTACATCACCACTGCTCCCAAAGACTTTGCTAAATTAGCACCTTTGCAATGGGAGGTACTCCTCAACCCCAGTATTGCTGATAACGCTTTTGAACGAGAGCGGTATGTTGTACTTGAAGAAATTCGGCGTTCAGATGATAACCCTAACCGTCGTTGTTATCGAAAAGTCATTGAAACTGCCTTTGAAAAATTACCTTATCGTCGCCCAGTATTAGGTACGGCAGAAATTATTTCTCAACTGCAACCCCAACAAATGCGTGATTTTCACCAGAGTTGGTATCAGCCGAATTCTATGACTGCTACTGTAGTCGGAAATTTACCAGTGGAAGAATTAATTGATATTGTCACAGACTCATTTACAGAAACTGACAATAGTCGAAATACTCCAGAAATACCACTGCCAGCTAATATTAATCTAACGCCGGAGTTACCTTTTACAGAAATAGTTCGCCATGAAGTAGTTGATGAAGCTCTTCAGCAACCAAGGTTAATGATGTTTTGGCGCGTACCTGGGTTAACCGAATTATATGAAACTTATGCCTTAGATGTGTTGGCAACTATTTTGAGTCGGGGGAAAACATCTCGTCTGGTGCGTGACTTACGGGAAGAACGAGGTTTGGTTTATTCTATTGGTACTAGTAACATAAGTTATTGTAATCAAGGTGTTTTCTATGTCTCTGCTAGACTGCCAGAAGAAAATTTAGCTGAAGTCGAAGCAGCGATCGCTCATCACATTCATACTATCCAACAAGAATCAGTGACAGAAACAGAAATTAAACGTATTCGGAGGTTAGTGGCGAATAGGTTTATTTTTGCAAATGAGACACCAAGCGATCGAGCAAATTTATATGGTTACTATCAGTCAATAGTGGGAGACTTAGAACCTGCGCTAAATTATCCTCAGAATATTCAAGCGTTTGAGTCGTCAGATATTCAACAAGCAGCATTGAAATATTTATCTGTTGATGCTTATGGGGTAGTGGTATTTCGACCAAAGTAATTTCAGTTATCAGTTATCAGTAGTGGACTAACATAACCAATTTAGTGCAAAAATGTAGGGTGCGTTAGACGGCTTAAATCTATACTATGAAAGGGATTTAGCAATCTGTAGTAACGCACCATTGAATATGTGTCAATCTAGTAAGGTGCGTTTCGGATATAGCCAACATGAAAAGGCGGTAATAGTAGTCGTAATGAATAACTAAATTAAAAATTCCTGCCGTAACGCACCAAGTAATCAAAAGTAGTAGTCTGTGAAGATTCAATTTTTTGTCAGTGGGAGCAAGATGCTCCCATCCCCTATTAGAATTTTAAAACTCACTAGAAGTACTTTACAATTTCTAGATACAATAGTAAAATAACCATTTTTTGTCTAAAAATTATATAATTCTAATTGAAGTAGCCTTGATATAGCATGATGTCCACTTAGAGGAATGCCTTGAATACCTTGGACTTCTATCTCCCCTCTCGTTCAATTACTCTATTTCATCTTAAGTTGTGTAAATTCACGCTCTCCTCTACCTAGTTGTTTTCTCTACTGATTCGGTCTTTTTCTTTGATGCTAATAGCCAGATTAACCACTATTTCAAGGTTTGTCATACTTTATTGATTTGTTGAATTTGATATTTTTCCTTTGAGACTTTTGTTTTTATTCATCAGTGATCGCACGGGTACAAAGTCCAATGCCGATAATTTATGTTTGTGATTCTAGACAGCTAAAATCCTTATTTCATAATTAGTTCCATTGGTTTTACTCTTCAAAATCTCTTCAGAAAATTTAAAGATTCTCTAAAGATTCTCAAAAAATATTGCAAAAGTTTTTTGAGACTGTTTTAATAAAAATATAGGAAGCACACAAAAGTTTACATTACTGACTCTAACTGCTATCACCTATAAACTTACAACACACAATAGGAAATTTAATCATGTTTAAGAAACTTTCAATTGCTGCTGCTGGCGCTACAATCGCTACTTTAACTGCTGTTCCTGATGCTAGTGCAATTGTAAATAGTAGTTTTGAAAACGATTTCACTGGATGGAGTACAATTGGAAGTACAAGTATAGAAGACGGTAGTTTTGGTACAACACCTTCAGATGGTGATTTTAATGCGTTAATCAATAGTAATGGTGGGGTTGATGAATCTGCGATTAACGCTTTCCTTAACTTGGCTTCAGGAGATATCGAGAGTTTCTTAGGTAGTGATGCTACTGGTTCTGCTATCAAGCAAACTATTTTTGCAAAAGCTGGAGATACTCTAACTTTTGATTTTAACTTTTTGACAAATGAATTTACCCCAGATTATCTGTTCAACGATTCTGCGTTTGTGTCTATCTCAGGCTTAAATATTTTAGCTGATACTAATTCTAATTTTATTACTTCTATAACTCCTTTCTCTGAAGAGACAGGGTATCAAAGCTTTTCTTATACCTTTTCTGAGACTGGAAATTACACTCTAGGATTTGGAGCTGTAAATGTAGGAGACGATGCAGTTAATTCTGGACTTTTAATTGATAATGTTGAGTTGACTTCTACACCTGAGCCGACTACAATATTAGGCTTATTTGCTACTGCTTGTGGAGCATTTTCTTTGCTAAAACGTAATCAAAAAGAAGAAGTGTAGGTTCACCAGTCTAACTCCTTGCAAACCTACGTCACTTTAAAAAACCTAATTTAATTATACCTACAAATATTTGATTTTAGAGAGATTCACCTGAAAGTGTTAGGTGTGTCTCTCAAATTTATTTATGCCATGTAATATTTTCTATTTGTTGTGAATAACTCCATTGAAAATTATCGCTGTAACGCACCAAGCAGTTAAGATTTATGGTAATTAAGTCATCTGTTACTAACTTAACTTTCATAACTCATCACTAAATCTACAGGACTAAAGTCGTTACTACCAACGAGCAATTGTTGACACCAACACCCCAGGTATGATGAGATTTTGTACTCACTTAAACATACCCAAACCAATTTAATCACAACAACCAAACTCGGAGAAGAATATCAAATAGTCATTCCTCCAGAAGTACGCGATACCTTAAAATGGCAACCAGGCGATCGCCTAGAACTAAAAATCGTAGACGACACTATAGTTATAGTCCCAGAAATGAGCCATACATCACGCCTCTTCGGCAAACATTGTCAACTCTGGCAAGAAGAAGATGCTATCAATTACATTCGCTCTCAAAGAGAATCATGGCGAGATTAGAAGAACTAGAAGGAACCCAAATAGCTCTAGAAAGCGTAATTTTTATTTACGCCTTAGAAGGTAATGCACAATTTGGCGATCGCGTCCAGATATAGGAGATTAAACAAATAGCAATAACTATTCTCCAAACTTAAAACAAACTAAAATTCCAAGCAACTTCTCAAAAATATCCCATAATTTGGTCTAGTCCAGAGAATAGTATATTATAGCTGCTGATTACTATTTCCTATTATATAAACCTAGTATGGAACTCAAAGACTTTCTGGGGACGGACCTTAAATACGACGTAAAAACCCTGGCCGATGATGAACACCTGACTCGCGAGATTCAGGCCATACTTATTGACCTAAATATGCTTAACCCTCCAGTCGATGGTATATTTGGCCCATTAACTACAGCAGCACTTCATCGGTTTCAAGTTAATCAAAAAAGTGGTGAAGCTGGATACTTAGGGGAAAAAACTATTACAAAATTGTTCGAGGCAATAGAAGCAAATATTCCCGCAGCTCCAATCATATTAAAAACTAAAAAGGATACTATTCTTAAGTCTAAACCGCTTCAATCTTCTCAATTAACTGATTCAGAAAAACATCATATCCCTGCTAATCAAGAATTTGAACTTTTAGCTTATGCTCCAGTTAGAAATCACTTCCGGATTGCTTTTCGTAACCATAAACACAACAGTTCAGGAGTTTGGTATATCCATGAAAAAAACGTTGAAATTTCTGAAAATAATCAAATTGTACATCCTAAGCTCAAACCAGACAATATCAGAATTAAAGTTCCCTACAAACCAAAACTAGATGATTGGTATAATCCTACAGGCTTATGTAATATTACTTCAATAGCTTCATGTTTAGAATTTTTACAGGCTAATCGTCAGTCTAATTATGGTGAATTTGAAGACGAACTGTACGACTATGCTTTAAGTCAAGGTTACAGTCGTCATAATCCATATCATTTAGTTAAAATTGTTAGAGATTATGGATGTAGAGATACTTTTAAAACTAATGCCACTATTGAAGAAGTTCAAGACTATCTAATAGCAGGAAATCCTGTAGCAATACATAGTTATTTTACCTCTTTTGGTCATCTAATTGTCGGTGTTGGTTTTGATAATGAAGGATTATTTATACACGACCCTTATGGTGAATGGTTCTCTACTGGATATCGTACTGATTTAAGTGGTGCTTATCTACATTATTCTTATCGATTAATTCGTAATGTTTGTATACCAGATGGTAATTTTTGGGTACATTTTATTTCTAAATAGAATAAGAAATACTAATTAACATTACATTTCTTATACTGAAATTTTCACCAAGTTGAAGGAGTAAAACGAGTTATAAACTTGAGATAATTAATTAATATATAAAGTCATTGTGACACTAACGGAGCGGAAGGAAGAATCCCAGGGTTTTAGATATTGCTTCCCTTTTGTTGCAATGAGAATTATTCAACGGAAGTTAATATTATTACCCTGATTTTAACGATGAAAAATAACCATCGGCAAAATTCAAGATTCTCTAAAGTTGAGTATATTTTTGTCAGGCTGAATATTATACTACTCCCAAAACTTTCTGTATATACTATCCAATCTAACTTCATCAAAACTTCATAATTCCTCTTTATGTAGCTATACACCTTAAAGGCTTATTTGGTAATTAATTGCAGTGATTTTAAATACTAAAAACACTATCGTTATTTTTAAAGATTCTGTAAAGTTGAATATGAAGGGGTTGCAAAAACTTTGAGGGGGAGGATAAATTAAATACAAGAGTAAAATCAACACACAGGAAAATTAAATCATGTTGAAAAATCTTTCAATTGCTGCTGCTAGCTTAACAGTCACTATTTTAACATTAGGAGCTGCACCAGCACACGCATCAGAAGCTGTATCTGTACCTGAACCTGCTTCTATCTTAGGTATAGTATCAGCAGGTGCTTTAGGCGCAGCTACCCTTAAGCGTAAACAAGAAGAAAAGTAGGTTGACAGATCTAATCTCTTGCCAACCTATCCTCATTTTTCAAATACAAGTTAAATTATACCTTCAAATATTTGATTGTTAAAGATACACACCTAATATTTTTTTAGGTGTGTCTATTGTTTTTGTTTATGTAATATTCTGTCTAGCAAAACAACTATACATTATAGGTTCGTTTGTAGCTTGGTTCCACAAAGTGGTAGGATAAAAAAAACAAACTAATATTATTTATCCTTGAATGACCACAAATAATAGTTAATCGGCAACATAGAACAGACAGAAAATTAGGAGATGCTAGAAGAATAGTACACAGATACATTTAAAATCCTGCGTTACGACATATACTTCAATACCTTTCAACACCTAGATTTTGGGGCAGGTTTATTTTATCTGATAGTTAAACTGCTTAATTTAACGTGGAACCCGCTCCTACTATTGCAACATTTTAGGTGTATCATGTTACTACAAGTTTTGCAATTCTCAATTCTCAATTCCCTATTCTATTTTCATACTTAAATCTAACCAAGTTGACCGAGTAATAGGAGCGCTAGTAGAAATATAATCTACTCTTGTTTTGGCCACATTCCTAATAGTTTCCAGGGTGATATTTCCGGAAGCTTCTATTTTAATCCGACTATTATTTTGCCGAATCATTTTAACTGCTTCCTCCATAACTTCAACAGACATATTATCTAGCATAATAATATCTGCTTGATACTCCAAAGCAGTCTCTACTTCTACTAATGTTTCTGTCTCTACTTCAATAGTTAAAGGATAAGGTATCGTTTCTCTGACTTTAGCGATCGCTTCCCCAATACCTCCAGCAGCAGCAATATGATTATCTTTAATCATCACCGCATCATCCAAACCCATCCGATGATTTTTTGCCCCACCGACTTGAGTAGCATATTTTTCTAATATTCTGAGACCAGGTGTTGTTTTCCGAGTATCAACAAGTTGTACTGGCAGATCGGCAATTTTCTCTGCATATCTACGAGTCATGGTTGCTATCCCACTCAGACGCATTCCCAGATTTAAGGCCACCCTCTCTCCAGTTAGTAAACTATTTAAAGGCCCATCTAATTTAGCAATGACTGTTCCCTTCTCGCACCATTCCCCCTCTGCAACAGTGGGTAAAAAATTTACCTTTTCATCCAGAATTTGAAATACCCTGGCTGCTATGGGTAATCCTGCAATGACTCCTGCTTCCTTTACTAACCAATGGCCTGCTCCTAAGATTACTTCATTTCCTGCAAATAGGCCAGAAGTTGTGCGATCGCCCCTACCAATATCTTCTAGCAGCCAATCTTTTAATAAATTGTCTAATATTATTTTTGATGGTAGAACTGCTTTCATAGTTTTCCCTATTTCCCATGATTTTCCATTTTGCCAAAAAACAAAGGTTCTCTCGTATCGTTGAGAGAACCTTTGTTCATATTTAACCTGGCATCGTGCTATTTTACCGGGCAGCTACCCACCGAGTATCTTCGCCACTCTAGCGTTTCACTTCCGAGTTCGGGATGGATCGGAGTGGTTCCACTACGTCATAGACACCAGGAAAAGCTAATAGTTAGTTATATTAATTATATTTGCCTTTAGCCATTTATAGGTTAAGGCGTCTTTTTTTCCTGACATTTATTAATATAAGTACCTTTTCTATGAATGTCAACCCCCTAAGCAAAATTTTTTTTCCGTCTCAAACTTTCAGCTCAAATAGGCCATTTTTCTTAAACTACCTAACCCTTTGGGTATTTAGAGAAGGGGACTTAGGAGGATTCTAAGTTGATACTACGCAAAAAGCGTCCATCTCCTAATCATCCGTATATCTGTGCCAAAAATCCTTGTCTAGCCTTCCTTCTTTTTTACTCAATTTTTCCTTTCTTCTCAAACCATTTAACCACCTGTTGAACTGTTAAATCCTGAAGTGGTATAGAAGATTCTTGAGCAACCTGCTTTAAGTGAGGTAACGAGGCCATCACCAATCTAGTAAAGAAGTTCTCAAAATTAGCGTCTATATCTAAATTTTGCTTCAGACTTTCATCCTTTTTAATCCAAGTTTTCACCTGTTCAGAAGGTATTTCCTCTAGAGTCAAAGCAGTTTCGGCTGCTATTTGCTTTAAGCACCTTAAAGAATAAATGGCCAATCGTGTTGAAAACTTATCCTTGGAAGTTAGAAGCGCTCCATCAACTTGAGCAGACTCCTCTGGTGTTAAAAATTCTATAGATTGCTGCATATCAACTTTTAATTTTATATTTTTTTTACTGACAGTATTAAATACAAATCACACTACTTCTTCCTTCTTCCTTTTTCCTTCTTCGTGTATAAAGACAAATCACACCACTTCTTCCTTCTTCCTTCTTCCTTCTTCCTTTTGTTTAGTAATTAAATAACCACAACGATGTTCTCCATTAACAATCCAATGAGTTCTCTCCACAGTACAATCATGCAGTACAGCACCAAACATCTCTAACTCATGGCCACAAACACTGGGGAAAGATTCGGCCACATTAGATATGGCACAGTTGTGTTCTATCAATATATAGCCTTCAACTTCCTCTAAAATTGAATCACTTTTGAATTTTGAATTTTGAATTTTGGCTTGTTCATTAGGATACCACTCTGCCATGTAACCCTCAGCTTTGCGGAGTTCAACTAAATGTGCCACGCGCTCTTGCACTGAACCTGTTCCCAATAGTTGGCGATAGTGCATTGCCTTACGTTGCCATTGTTTGTGCAGCACTTGGGTAAGTTGGTCATGTCCCATCGTTTCTGCCAAGGTATCCAGAAAAGAAACAGCGAACTGATCGTAACTGTGGGGAAAGCGATCGCGTCCCTGAGTTGTCAGTTCATAGATATGTTGTGGCCTTCCCATTCCTGTTTGTACTGATTTATATATAATTAGTCCTTCTGTTTCTAAGTCTTTCAAATGGCGACGTATAGCCTGGGGGCTAATTTCCAATGACTCAGCCAACTCCAAAGCAGTAGCTTGAGTTCGCTTCATTAAATGTTGCAGGATTTCTTGTTTGGTTGAATTTTGTTGAGTTGTTTCCATCATTTTAATTATCAGTTATCAGTTATCAGTACCTCCAATAATAGGGAGGCCAGAAAATCCTAAATTTCTTTTTTATACCCTTGAAAAAAGACCCTTGAGACCTTATTTATTGGCTAAAAAATTTTTTTTTATTGGACTTTGACAATATCACTGTTGTTAATGTAACCTAAAATAGACTTAAGCAACAAATAAGTTGTTTAAATCTAAAAGGCCACTAGAGCCTCTTTAATTACTAAGTAAGTAAATATAACTAGGAAATAATTACAATGACTGCTAAAGTAACAACCTTAGTCAATCAACCTTATAAATATGGTTTCGTCACTGATATTGAATCAGACACCATTCCTCGTGGACTCAGCGAAGATATAGTTCGTCTGATATCTGCTAAAAAGAATGAACCAGAGTTTATGCTCAACTTTCGTCTCAAAGCATATAAAAAGTGGCTGGAAATGAAAGAACCTGTTTGGGCGCAGGTTGACTATCCACAAATAGACTACCAGAATATAATTTACTATTCAGCGCCAAAAGTTCAAGATAAGAAGAAAAGTTTAGACGAAGTAGATCCAACCCTTTTAGATACCTTTGAGAAACTTGGCATTCCTCTATCAGAGCAAAAACGTTTAAGTAATGTTGCAGTTGATGCTGTATTTGATAGTGTTTCTGTTGCTACTACTTTTAAAGAAAAGCTTGCTGAAGAAGGAGTGATTTTTTGTTCTATTTCTGAAGCAGTAAAAGAATATCCAGAATTAGTGGAAAAATATCTGGGTAGCGTTGTACCAGTGGGAGATAATTTTTTTGCTGCTCTAAATTCTGCGGTATTTAGTGATGGCTCTTTTGTTTTTATTCCTAAAGGTGTACAATGTCCGATGGATTTATCTACCTACTTTAGAATCAATAACGGTGACTCTGGTCAATTTGAGCGCACTCTAATTGTAGCAGAAGAAGGTAGTTCTGTCACCTATTTGGAAGGTTGTACGGCTCCAATGTTCGACACGAACCAACTTCATGCTGCTGTAGTAGAGCTTGTTGCTTTGGATAACGCTGATATTAAATATTCCACAGTGCAAAACTGGTTTGCTGGGGATGAAAATGGTAAGGGTGGTATCTATAATTTCGTGACTAAGCGCGGTTTGTGTAAAGGAGTAAATTCTAAAATTTCCTGGACGCAGGTAGAAACTGGTTCCGCTATTACCTGGAAATATCCTAGTTGTGTTTTAGTGGGAGACAACTCAGTGGGAGAATTTTATTCTGTTGCTCTAACGAATAATAAACAACAAGCAGATACAGGTACAAAAATGGTACATATCGGCAAAAATACTCGCAGTACAATTATTTCTAAAGGTATTTCTGCTGGTAACTCTGCTAATAGTTACCGTGGTTTGGTGAAAATGGGATCTGGTGCGAAGGGAGCGCGGAATTATTCTCAATGTGACTCAATGTTAATAGGCGATCGCGCACAAGCAAATACTTTTCCCTATATTCAAGTAGATAATAATACTGCCAAGGTTGAGCATGAAGCTTCTACTTCTAAAATAGGAGAAGACCAACTTTTCTATTTTACTCAAAGAGGTATTTCTGCTGAAGATGCAGTCTCTATGATTATTAGTGGTTTCTGCAAGGATGTATTTAATGAGTTGCCGATGGAATTTGCTGCGGAAGCTGATAAATTATTGAGTTTGAAATTAGAAGGAACGGTGGGATAATGGATAATTGATAATGGATAATTGATAATTAATCCCCAGAGGTTTAAAACTTCTCATTTTAGTGAATAATGGATAACTAGAGAGAGAGAGTTTTCATTATTTATTATTCATTATAAATTAATAAAATTTCTGTACTTGATTCAATCTTTTCGTTTTTAGCCAGAGGTAATTAATAATTGATAATTAGCCTAAAAATGTAGGTTGGGTAAAACGAAGTGAAACCCAATATCAGCGTTATTATTGCTATACTTTATAAATATATTTCTTAATAAGGGATAGGTTATTAAGTAGTTATGCAGAATTAATTACACATACTTTCAAGCCGAAAAGCATATGTTCCTGTGATTTAGGAATAAAATTAGGTAATTAATTTTACCTAATTCAGAGGTATAAAGCCTGCCATTTTAAGGGAATGAAAAAGCGGTCGTTTGCGGAGCATTCCGAAGAATGAGATGGCGAGGTTTCCTGCTCTTGCAGAGCCGCTAACGCTTTTCATTTCGCGCAGCGTTAACGCGCGTTGTGCGGAACGCTAAACGCCATATCCAATCGAGTAAGAGAAATATTCAACTCAGCATTTCAAGCCTCCGACTTGAGTCGGAGATACTGATAACTGATAACTGAAATGACCTAGGTACTTGTTGTTGGGTTACCCTGGCGGGAAGCAAGCTACGTTCCTCAACCCAACCTACACTTATTCACGCATTTTACTAAAAAAAATAATTCAGAACTGTTCAAAGGTGTAAACATGATTAAAGAAAATAGCGAAGTTATTTTATCTGTTAAAAACTTAACAGCTAATGTAGAAGGAAAAGAGATTCTTAAAGGTCTGAATCTAGAAATAAAAGCCGGAGAAATTCATGCTATTATGGGTCCGAATGGTTCCGGAAAAAGTACCTTCTCTAAAGTATTGGCAGGTCATCCTGCTTATGAAGTGACAGGGGGAGAAGTTACATTTTTAGGCAAAAATTTATTAGAGATGGAGCCAGAAGAACGTTCATTAAATGGGGTTTTCTTGGCATTTCAATATCCTCTAGAAATTCCTGGAGTGAGCAATTTAGATTTTTTGCGAGTTGCTTATAATACTAAACAAAAACATCAAGGATTAGAAGAATTAGATGCTTTTGATTTTGACGATTTGGTACGGGATAAATTAGATATTGTCAAGATGAAACCAGAATTTTTAGACCGCAGTTTAAATGAAGGTTTTTCTGGAGGAGAAAAGAAGCGAAACGAAATCTTACAAATGGCATTGTTAGAACCAAAATTAGCAATTTTGGATGAGACAGACTCAGGGTTAGATATTGATGCTTTGAGAATAGTAGCAAATGGAGTAAATCAATTAGCAAATGAATCAAATTCTATGTTAGTAATTACTCACTATCAACGTTTGTTAAACTATATTGTGCCAGATTTTGTTCATGTAACGGAAGGCGGTAGAATTATTAAAACTGGTACAAAAGAACTAGCATTAGAACTAGAAGAAAAAGGTTACGATGATGTGATTGAAGCAGCAAAAGTAGGGGCTTAAATAATTATTAATTATTAATTACCTCTTCTTATTGATTTATTATAAAGAATGAGGATTGGCTAAAAGGATTTTTTTTGATGCAGAAACATTCAATTGTTTCCCCCTACTTCTTACTCCCTCTTTTCTAGAGATGTCTAATAACTGATAACTGAAATGACTACTTTTTTAATTACTTAATAATTGAAGTGTCACCTAAGTATAGTATTATAGCAGTCGAAGCCAAGAGCGCGGACATTTCTCAATCTTGAAACCCTTTGACAGTGTACTATTCCCTGTTCCCTGTTCCCTAGCGCGTAGCGCTATACTTTTGATAATTGGTATAAAAATTATGCAAGTGTCCGTAAAACCAGAGGTATCTTATTTAGACAAATTACTGGAAGAATCTTGTAAAGCAGTTTCTCCAACTGTACCCCCAGAATTTCCTCTAGATGTCAAAATGGCAGCTTGGTTACAACAAGTGCGCGATGGTGCAGCAACCTGGGTGCGTGAGTTAGCTTTTCCAACTAAGCAAGATGAGGAATGGCGCTTTACTGACTTATCTGAAATGATGAAGTTAGGTTTCCAAGCACCTGCTCCAGTAAACTTGGATGTTTTGAATATCGCTCCCTTTATTTTACCGGAAGCAATAGACAGTCGGTTAGTATTTGTCAATGGGGTATTTGCACCTAATTTGTCATCGGTGACAGATATAGAAAATCAGGTATTTGTGGGCAACCTGGGGCAGTTGCCGACTGAATATCAAGAGCAGGTTAGCAATTATTTGGCACAACAACCAGGGAGTCAAGAAGTATTTACCGCCTTGAATACTAGTGGTTTAACTGATGCAGCAGTAGTATGGTTGCCAAAAAATCAGGTGGTAGAAAAACCAATACATCTATTATTTATTGCTACTCAGACGGAAATTCCCATATTGACTCAGCGCCGTTGTTTAGTAGTAGCGGAAAGTAATAGTAGTGCGAAAATAGTTGAGCATTGCGTGACAGCAGAAGTAATTTGTCCAGAAGCACCAACTTCTCATCCTTATCTGACAAATACTGTTACAGAAATATGGGTAGAGGAAAATGCAGAAATTAATCACACTAGGGTGCAGCGAGATGCAGGAGCAGCATTTCATATTGGCAAAACAGCGATCGCTCAAGCTAAAAATAGTCGCTATACCTGTAATGCTATTCATTTAGGAGCAAAGTTATCTCGTCATAATTTAGAAGTTGCTCAAATGGGTGAGGGAACGGAAACTAATCTTTATGGTTTGGCATTTATTGGCAATGAGCAACAAGCGGATACTCACAGCAGCATTATTTTGAATCATCCCAATGGTATGACTGATCAACTTTATAAGTGCATTGTTGACAATAAAGCCCATTCTGTATTTAATGGCAAAGTCTATGTTTCTCAAACTGCCCAGTTAACAAATGCTGCTCAGTTAAATCGTAATTTGTTACTTTCTTCTGGAGGGAGAGTTGATACAAAACCTCAATTAGAAATTATTGCCGATAATGTTCAATGTTCTCATGGAGCAACTGTTAGTCAGTTAGATGATGATGAGGTTTTTTATTTGCAAAGTCGAGGTTTAAGTCAAGAAGCAAGTCGCAACTTATTAATTGATGCTTTTGCAGCAGAAATTATTAACAAGTTGCCCTTACCTTCTTTGCAACATATTTTAAAACAATGTGTTGCTTGTAAAGTTTAAAACAAGGAGCAAGGAAGAAGGAATAAATAAGGAAAAAGGTGAGTTAAAAAGTTTTTGTTTGTAGTAGGGCTTTAGCCCGAAAATTATAGATAGGGCTAGAGCAATTCTACAAGCTGTAATTATAACTATTTAACTAGAGATGATATAAGTCAATACTAATAACTGATAACTGAAAAGATGACTATTATTCAAGACAGAACTTTAGCAGATAAAGTACGAGCAGATTTTCCGATTTTAAATCAGGAAATAAATGGTAAACCACTGGTTTATTTAGATAATGCTGCTACTTCCCAAAAACCATTAGCAGTTATCAATGCTTGGCAGGAATACTACCTTAAATATAATTCCAATGTACACCGAGGTATTCATACTTTAAGTACAAAAGCAACAGATGCTTATGAGGGGGCAAGAGATAAAGTAGCTGCTTTTGTTAATGCCACATCTCGGAATGAAATTATTTATACTCGAAATGCTAGCGAAGCTATTAATTTAGTTGCTTATTCTTGGGGTTTAAATAACATTAAATCAGGAGACGAAATTATTGTCTCAGTTATGGAACATCATAGTAATTTTGTTCCCTGGCAAATGATTGCTCAAAAAACTGGAGCAGTTTTAAAATTTGTCGAATTGACTGAAACTGAAGAATTTAATTTAGAACAATATAAAACTTTGGTTTCAGACAAAACAAGGTTAGTAGCAGTTGCCCATGTTTCTAATGTTTTAGGCTGTCTTAATCCAGTAAAAGAAATCTGCTCAATCGCTCATCAAAATGGAGCTAAAGTATTAATAGATGCTTGCCAAAGTGTACCGCATTGTGTGGTAGATGTGCAGGCAATGGATTGTGATTGGTTAGTAGGTTCTGGTCATAAAATGTGCGCTCCAACTGGCATCGGTTTTCTTTATGGAAAATTGGAATTACTGGAGCAAATGCCTCCATTCTTAGGAGGAGGGGAAATGATTTCTGAGGTATTTCTTGACCATTCTACCTATGCAGAATTACCTCATAAGTTTGAAGCAGGAACACCAGCTATTGGAGAAGCGATCGCTCTTGGTGCAGCAGTAGATTATCTGACAAATATAGGTATGGAAAAAATCCATAATTATGAAGCAGAATTAACTACTTATTTATTTGATAAATTACGTCAAATTCCCGAATTAACTATTTACGGACCTCAACCAAATATCAATGGTGAAGGTAGGGCAGCATTAGCATCTTTTACAGTAGAAAATCTTCATCCCAATGATTTATCAACAATGTTAGATGAAGCAGGGGTAGCTATTCGTTCTGGTCATCATTGCGCTCAACCTTTGCATCAATATTTAAAGATTTCATCCACAGCAAGAGCAAGTTTATATTTCTATAATACTCGTGATGATATCGATGCTTTTATTGTTGCTTTGAAAGACACAATAGAATTTTTTGCTAGTATTATGGGTTAAAGAAAAATTTGGGTTTAATACTTAAGAAAGGCAAGAGAAACTCGGCAGAATGTAATTAATTTTGTGTACCTGCTGAATTACGCCTACCTAATTATATGTTGGGTTTTGTACCTTAACCCAACCTAAAAGAGCAACTAAAATTCCAAATTTTTTTGCAACTATATGGAGGTTATATGTATGAGAGAGTGGCACCTCAACAAACTTATAGTTATTAACTTAATTTTTCTGAATATTGCTATTATTGTCCTAGCAGTAGCATTAATTTTTGCACCCAATCAAACTTTAGCAACTTCCATCCCTAAACCTCAAGTAAAAACAGAGTCAAAAATTGAATTGGTAAATTCAGAAAAGTTAAGTCAGGGTAGGGGGAGAAAATATGAGTATAAAGTTGAATATCAATTTGGTTTTCCTCAAAGTGAGCAAGAAAGAGACAACTATACAAAAGCTTTAAATGAAGCTGGAAAAGATGGATGGGAATTAAGTCAAACTGACGTTATTTTTAATCCGACTAACGGACAGGGGTTGTATATTTTGATTTTTCAAAGAGAGAAATAAATTTTGATTTTTACCTTTATGTTTATAAATCTAGATTAGTAGTAGACTGACACACCTAAAATATTTTCATTAATTGATAATTGATAATGGATAATTGATAATTACCTCTGGTTAAAACTGAGAGGATTGAATATTCAATCCAGTAGGATATCTAGTGCAGGATGACGGAAATAAGTGACCAGTGACAAAATACTCAAAGCCTTACCAATCAAAACTTCTGACTTCTCCTCCTGGCTCCCCTCCTAGGAGGGGCGGGGGTGGGTTGGTTTAGGGGTGGGTTGAATTCTGACTTATGACTTATGACTTCCGCGTAGCGGTACTAGCTTTATTTTGTCAGTAAATCTGAGTAAATGAAGACCCTTTACCCAAACCCTCTCCTTTGTCCGACTTAAGTCTCCCTCTTTCAAAGAGCAAGTTAGGTTTTTACGCACAATTTTAGTCTAGACACGCTACTCTTAAGTAATTTAAGATTGTTTTTGAATAGTTAGTTAATCCTATTTTTGTGCGACAACTTCAATTATTTCTGTATCCATAATCATCTTGCTATTACTAACTAAATCTTCGTGCTTATTAGTATTTAGACTAACCGTTATTTCATTCTTACCTGGTTCTAAATTTCCGAGATAATACCAATTACTATAAATTCTCGTTATTTTTTTCCCGTTGATATACAAATGAGCATGGCCTTCATAGGGGTTACTACTTTGGTTAACTGTTTCGGGAACCAATTTAAAATTAGTTAGTTTTAACTCTAAATTCCATCCTTTCATGCTATCTTTATAAACAAATAAGTCTACTCCAGGAACTGGTTTTCCTGGCGGAATTTCTATTTTTTTATGACTATGATTCATGTGACTGTGAGATTGATCGGCAACTACAGAATTACTCGAAGAATTGACAGTAGTGGCGACTCCTAATCCAGCAGTTAAAATTACCATTGTGGATGTTAGCTTGAGTATTTTATTCATATTTATTTTTCCATAGTTTATTATTAGTCAGCACATCATATAGAAGAATAGTAAAAATATCAAAAGACAAACTGTCATAGTTATCAATTGAAAATTTAATAATTTATAACTGTTTAACTGGAAATGATATAGCGTTTTTCAGTCTAATAGACCTCTCCGATAATCAAAAATCAAATCAATCCCATACGTATAAATCATCAATTCTTTCCCCCTACTCCCTACTCCCTCTTTTCCGGAGATGTCTAATGAGGTACATATCTCTTTATGTTGTATTCTATTCCCTATTCCCTAAAACCAAAGAATTTTGTACCTCACCAGCATGGGAATTACTATATTAATTTTGCCAGGTTTATAAAAGGCTTCTATAATGTCGAGAAGTGAGTTTTTTATAATGAAGTTAAGAGTAGCAATAGAAAATAAAATCAGGTAAAATAAAAGTAGTTAAAAAAGGAGTGTGATATGGATAGGGAACAAATTAAGCGTATTTATGAGCAAGTAGCATCGAAAATAATTTACGATAGAATCGAAAATCGTGAATCATATTTAGTATTTGAAAGAAAACTATTGCAAGCATATAGAAATAGTGAAGAGGCTAGCAGAAAATACTATGAATTAGAAATGCTAATCAGAGAGTCCAGTAAATCTACTTTCATTAATGGATAATGGATAATTGATAATGGATAATTGATAATTACATCTCCCTTTTAGGGCAATGCTTTATAAACATCTTTCTTAACATAAAACTTGACAAAATAGACAAGTTATGATTAAGTTTTGAATCGGCTTTTTCAGGAGAAAAGAGTATTTTTCAATACTCTTTTTTATCAATGTAGACAGGATTCTTCCTCCCCATCCTCCCCATCCTCTCCACAAGGGTTTCAGGAGTTCCTTATAAGGGATAGCTTTTAGGGAGAGGATTGACACAAATGTTGAAAAGATTTATTTCTCTTGGTCGATTAGATATGGCGTTTTCGGCTAAGAGCCGACATGAAACGCAATCCCATCCTAACGGACTGCTCCGCAAACAACCGCTTTTTTCCCTTTGAAAGGGGAGGCTTCAAGGTGTGAATTATCTAATTATTTAATTGCTTAATTATTAATTATTTCGGTAAAATAGAAGTATTTATTTTTTACTTATTACTTATGATGATAATATATTCACCAATTTATATTAGTAATTGGTGATTTTTTTTCAAAAAAATAAGGGAAAATGTAAAAAAAAAGCTGTCATACTGTCAAATTGAATCTAGAAATAATAGAAAAAATTATGTCAAAAACTCAACTCTATAAACCTTTTTTGCTCCGTTTATTTCACAGTATTAATGCTTTATTGGTAATCGCTTGTGTAATTACAGGGTTTTTGGTTTATGACAGTTGGGATGGTAGATTTGGCAAAGTCGGTTTGACTATCAAAAACCGTAGTTTAATAGATATTCATGGAACTTTTGCTTTTGCTTTATCATTTGTATTTTTGGGATTTATTATAGTTAGCATTAAAGTCGGCAGAAGCCGTTTAGTAAAATCAGATGATTGGCAAAAATTGAGAAATAACGTGGGTGAGAATATTTGGTGGTATAGATTGCATCGCGTAGTCAATACCACAATTTTATTCTCAGCAATACTATCAATAGGTTCGGGAAAATTTCAAAATGAAAATTGGTTGCCTAATGGCGAAATGTATCATTTTTGGTACTCCCTGCATCTGATAGGTTGGCTAATCATGTTATTAGCGATCGCTACTCACTTATTACTGAGTGGTAAAGTAGGTGGATATCCTCTAATTTTATCCATGTTTAATGTAAAATATCTGCCTCAAGAAAGTCCGAAATTATGGCCAGAAAAAATTATGCTTTGGTTAAAACATCCCAGGTGGTAATACCGTTTGTCAAACATTGGGAGCAACTCTCCAGATACCAGAGTCTTGTCAAAAAACTCTAAACCTCTCTCTCAAAACCTATGCTTTATAAACATCTTTCTTAACATAAAATTTGACAGGCATAGACAAGTTATTTCTTTACCATTCAATCAATATTTTGGGAGAGTCAAAGTATTTAATTAGAGGTTTTTCCCCCACTTCCCCATTTCCCCAGCTCCATTCCAAAGGGTTTCAGGAGTTCCTTATAAGGGATAGCTCTCAACACCCAGGTTTATAGCGACTCTCTGAAAAATCATCTGGTAAATATTTGGTAAAATAATTGCGCAATAGTTTTTTTTGTAATAGTGCAATTGTAGATTAAAAATTTTAACATTACTTAACATTAAACTGAAATTAACTAATGCCAAATGAATAAAATATGCATGATTATACTTAGAATAAATACAGTATAAATACATATTTTTAAAGATTTGGTAAAGTTTATTGATACCCCATTGACAAACCCTTTTACACAAAATAAGGTGTAACTAAGGTAAAAGTTGAATAATATTACAAATAACAGGAGATTAACAAAATATGTTGCCAACTAAACTACTAACAACTGCTGCTGCTGCTACTACAGCGATCGCCACTACTCTATCTTTTGCCTCTGCTGCACAAGCAATCAGTTGAGATTTGAGTAGTTCTGCCACCGGATTAAACTTAGGTTCTACAGGGGTGACATACGATGTATCTATTACTGGAGGAACAGCATCCGGAACTATAGATGGTAATTTTCAAGGTGGTGCTGGTAGTAGTGTAACTGTTACATTCAGCGAAGCTATTGATTTGCTGGTAAGTCCCACTAATGTAAGTTCACCTTTTAATGACTTAGAGGATCGAGTAAATCTGCTTGTTAGTCCTAGTAGTAGTATTTCCGTATTAGATCCTGAAAATGAACTTGATCTACTTACTCCAGTGACCTCTAATCTTAGCTGGACATACTCCCCTGAGTTTCCTAATCCTGAAGGACGACCATTGAATCAGGAGTGGTCTCTCAGTGCATTAGATACTGACACTTTCACATTTTCTATTAACACTTCCAGCGCTTCCCACACTATTGCTAACTTTGATGCTACAGTCAGCACAGGTAGTACAGCAGTAACTCCTGAACCTACCTCAATTCTTAGCCTCTTCGCCCTTGGAACATTTGGCGTTCTCAACCGTAAAGGCAAGAGAAACTAACAGAGTATAGTGTATTTGTAGTGGCAGTTTTAGTTCATTATGTTTTTAGACAGTTTGTGTTGCAACCAACACTAAAATGACAACACGTCTGTTGAAAAAAAGCTAAAACTCTTAATCTAGAATTTTTGCTCTTTTGAATATGTTTTCTCAAAATCCCTACCTTCTTTTATAGGAGGTGGGTTAACTGCGTTGAATTTATGGGACTTGACCAATTTCTCCTCTAGGTATAAGTTGAATTATTGAATCATAAATACAATTCCCAATACCTAAACACCTAAAACATGAATTTAATTGCCCAAGAATTTCAACCAATAGCAGCGATCGCCACAACTCCTACCGCAGCAAAATTATTAGAACCTATTTGTCAAACATTGGGAGCAACTCTGTGGATACCAGAGTCTTGTCAAAAAACTGTAAACCTCCCTCGCAACACCCAGGTTTACACTGACTCTCTGAAAAATCATCTGACAAATATTTGGCAAAACTATTGCGCAATAGTTTTTTGTCTTGCTAGTGGTGCAGTCGTCCGTTTAATTTCTCCACTTTTGCAGGATAAATATCGCGATCCGGCAGTCGTTGTTGTCGATGAAGCAGGTAAATTTGTCATTAGTTTATGTAGCGGACATCAGGGAGGTGCTGATAAACTAACCAATATTCTCGCTCCTCTCCTCAACGCTACCCCAGTCATTACAGGAGCATCCCATAATTCAGGATTACCTGGTATAGATATTTTGGGTAAACCTTTTGGTTGGCAACTTGGGGAAGGTGACTGGAATAAAGTTAGTGCAGTGGTTGCCAGAGGAGAAACTGTACAAGTGCTTCAGGAAGTAGGTTCGACTTTGTGGCAAAAGCATCTACCGGAGCAACATCCATTTTACTTTGGCTCTCCAGAAATAGGCGAAGCATCCCCTACTCCCAAGGCAAGAATTTGGATTAGTTTTACTCAACGCCAGTTTTCGCCAGATTCAGATTTACCAAAAGTGCAATGGCACCCGCGAGTTTTATGGGTAGGAGTTGGTTGCGAAAGAGGAACTTCTAAAAAATTAATTGCTACTGGTATAGAGGAAATATTTCGCGCTCATCATTTAGCTGCAGGAGCGATCGCTGGTATTGCCACTATTAATATTAAAGCTGATGAAATAGGATTAGTAGAATTTTGTCACGAACGAAATTTACCTTTACGAACATTTTCAGCAGAGTTATTAAACTGTGTTGAAGTTCCTAATCCTTCTAATATTGTTGCAGCAGAAGTGGGAACTTCTAGTGTTGCTGAAGCCGCAGCTGTTTTAGGAGCAAAACAACAGCAAGACACAGATATTTCCGGATGCAATGATGATTCATCATCCCAACTTAAACAGGAAAAAAATATCTTAAAATCTTCGACGAATTTATTAGTTAGTAAACAAATATTTCGCCTAGAAGGTGAACCAGGAGCAATGACGATTGCTGTTGCTTTAGCTGAAAAAGAATATACAGGTAGAACCGGAAAATTATTATTAATTGGCACTGGTCCTGGTCAACTAGACCAGATGACATCCGCAGCTCAAACTGCTGTTAGTTATGCAGATGTTGTAATTGGTTATTCACTTTATATTGACTTGATTCAACCTTTGTTCAATCCCGGACAAATAGTAGAAAAAATGCCAATTACTCAAGAAAGAAAACGGGGAGAAAAAGCAATTGAATTAGCCTACTTTGGTTTAACTGTGGCAGTAGTCTCTTCTGGAGATTGTGGAATTTATGGCATGGCAGGATTAGTTTTAGAACAACTTCAAGCAAAAGGTTGGGATGGCAAAAATCCTGCAGTAGAAATATTTCCAGGAGTTAGTGCTTTACAGTCTGCTGCATCAAGAGTTGGTGCGCCATTAATGCACGATTTTTGTGCTATTAGTTTGAGCGATTTATTAACACCTTGGGAAGTAATAGACAAACGTTTAATTGCTGCTGCAATGGCAGATTTTGTTGTAGCAATTTATAATCCTAAATCTCAAAATAGAACGGAACAATTAGTCAAGGCAGTGAATATTTTTTTAGAGTATCGTCAACCAGAAACTCCAGTAGCAATTGTCCGTTCTGCTTATCGAGAAAATGAAGAAATTACTTTAACAAGTCTGGATAAATTATTAGAAGTTTCAGTTGATATGTTGACTGTAATTTTAATAGGTAATCAATCTACAGGAACTTATAATAATTGGATAATTACACCTAGAGGTTATTTAGGGTAATTTCAGTTAAGGGAGGAGTCAGGAGACAGGAGACAGGAGATAGGAGATAGGAGTCAACATTAGGGAGGAGTCAGGAGACAGGAGATATTAGCATAACTTCCTCCTATTTTCTGGCGATCGCCAGTTAAATTGCGGACATCTTGCCCGCGATGGGTGTATATCACCGAGGTGGAATCCACTGTACATAAAAAGCGATCGCTCCTGAAACTACGAAGCAACCGCTCTCACCGAATATTTATAACTTTGATAACTCTAGTTGCGCTTTAACTTGGAAGCAGCACCAGCAGTACCAAAAGCTAACAAACCTAAAATTGAAGCAGGTTCTGGTGTTGCTGCTGGGGTTTCGGAAACTACTGTGCCGTAGAACTGCAACTCCGAGAGTTGCATTGAGTTGGCCAAATCACTATCTTTTACCGTCGGGAAGACCACCATATAAGACGTGTAAGCAACATTATTTGCAAAATTTACGATCTGGCTGAACCCATTGCTATCGGGGACTATGTCCCGCTCAGAGGACAATGCCAGCGATCCCGAAGATATTAGCCTAAAGTCACTAATAGAATAGGATGAAGCCCCACCAACACTATTGTTCGTCCCATAAAGTTCATAGGATGCAGGATCGCGTTCTTCAGAATCGTTGGCAACCCAAAGCTCCATGCTGGTGACAATACTACCCAATCCGCCAGTCGCCCCTGTCGGCGTAACAATCACACCAGTGTTTAATTCACCGAAGTTAAGATACTTCTCAGCACCGCCACCGATCACGCCATTGATCAGATCTTCAGGTGGCTCATTAAACGGCCAGTTATTGAATTCTGGGGAAAATCCTCCTGTTCCTACATTGAACTGACCACCGCTCAATTGCCCTCCGATAATCTGGTCGCCAGGACTCAGCAATGCAGCGGCATGAGCTGTACCGAGACTGAGTAGAGAAACTGCGCTTGCTGCAGAAGTAGCTAGGAGAGTCTTTGTTGCTACAGCGCTAGCTAAACTTTTTACTGTCTACGACAGTAAAAAGTTAAAAAAATTTTTTTTTGATACTTGAGTCTTAGTCTTCATAATTATTCTGCTCCATGGATGGATTTTTTTTAACTTTGTTGTGAATAAAATATTTGTGATTAACCTCACTGTAAATATACTGACACAGACATTCTGAAAATAGCAAGTGTTTATTCAAAACTTCACTGAATCTTCATAAAATAGGTAAAAATCATGGAAAACTTTACCGAATCTTCATAAATAGGAAAAACTACGATTTGAGATTGCTTCCCTATCGGTCGCAATGACGAATTAAGTCATAGTCAAGTTATATTTCACAGATAAGCCGATCGCTCTGACTAACATTAGGGTTAGTTTGCAAATAATCATACACCTGTTGACAAGCTTGTTCCAATAAATTATCTAGATTCAAATTCCATAAAATAATCTTGCCATCAGATGCAGCAGAGGCTAATATCTGACCATCGGGACTAAACCTTACACTTAAAACATTCGCTTGATGAGTATCCAAACTTTTAAGCAAAGTACCATTAAAATGCCACACTCTCAATATTCCATCTGTACTACCGGAAACCAATATCTGACTATCTGGACTGAAATCAATACTATTTACCTGCCCTGTATGTATTAGAGTATGTAGCAGTTTTCCATTTGTCAGCCAAATTTTTACAGTTCCATCATAACTAGCAGTAGCTATTTTCCTATTATCGGGGCTAAACCTAATATCCCTAATTCCAGCACTGTGACGCTCTAGAGTCAAAAGTAATTTCCCCTCATCGCTAAGAATTTTTACTTTGTTGTAGTCAGCAACAGCTTTCATTTTGCCATCTGAACTCCATACAGATGATTTCGGTAGCTTTCCCTTTATAGTTGCTGATAACTTACCATTTTTAGTTTGCCAAATTTTGATAGTTCCATCCTGACTGGCAGAATAAAGCTTTTTCCCGTCTTTGCTAAACTCAATTTTGTAAATCAAAGAATTATGCCCTACTAATGTCTTCAATCTATTTTGGAGGTTCCATAAAATCACAGTTTCATCAGCACCAGTAGAGGCGAGAATATTTTCGGTAGGGCTAAAACTGACACCATAAACTGGAGAATTGTGACCGCCAAATACCTTTAATAACTCACCATCGAGACTCCAAAGTTTAACAGTGTTGTCATAACTAGCAGAGGCAATAGTTTGACTATCTGGGCTAAAACTGATACTCTGAATTAGACCATCATTATTTTCTTCTGCTATTTTTTTCAATAGTTCAAACTTTTTCCCTTGACGACTCCACAGAGCGATCGCTTTACCACTTGTGGATGCTAAGAGCTGCCCATCGGAACTGAAATTAAGACTTTTCACTGAACCATCATTATTCAGTGTCTGAAGTAACTCACCAGTTTCTGGATGCCAAAGTTTGATAGTTTTGTCAGTTCCTCCAGAAGCTAATATCTGACCATCGGGACTAAAACTAACACTTTCAACCCAGCCACGATGTCCGCGCAAAGTTCGGAGTAGTTGACCATTTTCACTCCACAGAATTACCCTACTATCTGCACTTGCAGATGCCAATATCTTGCCATCTTTGCTCCAACTTACATCTCTAACTTTATCTTGATGTCCGACAAATGTTTGCAGGAGTTTACCGTCAAGACTCCACAGTTTAATTGTGCGATCGTGGCTAGCAGAAGCAAGTAATGCTTTATGAGGATGGAAACTAATACTACGAACTTCAGCATCATGCCCGACAAATGTTTGCAATAATTTCCCCTGGGTATTCCATAATTTGGCTGTGTTATCGTCACTAGCCGAAGCAATAAGATTGCCAGCAGAATTAAAGGTTACATTAATGACAGTTTTTTCATGTCCATCAAGACGGTTACGTTCTTTTGACAAATAAATTCCTTGATGCAAAGCCATTATGACTCGCATTTTCGTATCTGCACCAACGCCCAAAGATTTTTTAAGTATTTTTCCAGCTTTTATTTCTGCTATTAAAGCATCTAAACTTCGGTCAGATTCAAATAATGCTTCTGAGGAAATACTGAGCAAATTTAACTGAATTTTTCTTTCACTAATTAACGATTTAATTAAAAATATACCTGTAAAAATAGTAAGAGTTGTCATAGCAATACTACTAAAAATAGCTATTCTTAATCGTTGACGCAGGACTTTATTTATTTCTAACTGGGAACGCTGTTTTTCTTCTTTAAATTCATTTTTTTGACTAGCAGCTAAAAATTTATAGTCTTTGTCACTTAAACTTTTATTTGTTACCCAAATTTGAGCATCTTGTAATGCTTTACCTCTTAATAATCGAGATTCATCTTCACAACCAGAAGCAAACCAAGCTGTTATTGCTTCAGAATAGGGACGAAGTTTTCCTAACTCTTTTTCTACCCATTCTAGGTTAAATACTTCTTGATATATTCGGTTATAAACTGTTAATTTATTCCCACGTTTAACTACCAACCCTGATAACTGTAATTGACTTTGTTCAGCACTACCATCAGTGTCTATTTCTCCCCTATTTAAAATTTGTTGATAAAGACCTAATAATCTATTAGCTGTTTGTTCATTTACAAGGAGGCGATCGCTAATAGTTTTCAAATGTTCTGGTTGGTCATATAATTGCCAATTTTCAATAATTTTTTGTCTAACAATATTCTCTACAAAATCAGCTTCAGAACAATTTTTGTAATTATCAACAGCTAATTCCAGAATTAACTGACAAACTTTTTGAGTTAAAAATGGCTGACCTGCCGTCCAATCTAAAACTGCAGACATTACTGCTTTATAATTATTAACTTTTCCCGTTAAACCTATAGTCAAAGGTTGAACTTCATTTATTTTAAAACCAGTTAATTCAATTGCTTTACCAATATTAAAAGGAGTACGTCGTTTATCCAGAATTAAATCTGAAGGGGTTGCTACTCCCATCATTACAAAAGTTATCCGTTCATATTTTGGTTGTTCTGCTCGTCTATTATAAAAATCTCTAATAACAGCAAAAAAATCATCAACACTAAAAGGCAAACTCAATATACTATCAACTTCATCAACAAAGATTACTATTTTTTCAGTAACTTTATTTAACAAAAAATCTTCAATAAACTTACTAAACTTTTTGACATGAGACAACTTATTGTAAGTTTCCCACCAATCATCAATATTAAAGATATAATTTAATTTTAAACTACCAACAATACTATCAATTATTCCTGCATACCATTCACTCGGACTAATTTCAAAAGTACCAATTTCTGTCATATCAATATTCACAGAAAAAACACCCTCAGCTCGCAGCTTTTGAATAGTTCTTACTCGCAAACTTGACTTACCCATTTGTCTGGAGTTCAATACATAACAAAAATTACCTGCTTTTATACCTTCATAAATGTCTTCATCAGCCTGTCGTTTCACATAACTCTGAGCATTAATCGGTAAACAGCCACCTAAATGATATGGGTAATTATTCATAAAATAAAACTCGGAAATCGGTACTGATTTTTATTTTTGTTAGTCATATTTTTGTTGGCAAAATTTTCTGTTAAAAAAAGTTGTAGCAAAATTTTATGAAATGTGCATAAACCCTATAAGATTGATCAAAGCTGATTAATTAACTGATAATCATTTCACAAAAATTCAATCAAAAATGTCTACAAACTCTTGGACTCATCGCCATATTCTATCTCTAGCAGAATTTACACCCAAAGAGTATAATATCATACTACAAACAGGAACCAGTTTTCAAGAAGTTCTGGGTCGTCGGATGAAAAAAGTACCTGCATTGCAAGGTCAAGTAGTGGCAAATTTATTCTTTGAACCCTCAACACGCACCCGTAATAGTTTTGAATTAGCTGCTAAACGTTTATCTGCAGATACCCTAAATTTTGCCCCAGGAACTTCCTCTCTTACCAAGGGAGAAACTATTCTTGATACAGCAATGACTTATCTAGCAATGGGAACAAATATGATGGTCATTAGACATCGTGATGCAGGAGTTCCAGCAGCGATCGCTTCTGCAATGGATCGAAACGGTTATCAAGTTGGAGTTCTTAATGCTGGAGATGGTCAACATGAGCATCCTTCTCAAGCTTTACTTGACCTATTTACTATTTGTAAATTATTAAATTCAACTGAACCTAGAATAGAACTTTTAGAAGGAAAAAAAATTGCTATTGTAGGAGATATTTTGCACTCTAGAGTAGCACGATCTAATATTTGGAGTTTGACTGCTTCGGGAGCTGAAGTACATTTAGCAGGAACCCCTACTTTATTACCTCAATATTTTGCCGAATTCGGTAATAATAGACCTGGTAAATTATTTCTACATTGGGAGATTGAACCTGCATTAGAAAAGGCGGATTTTGTGATGACTTTACGTCTGCAAAAAGAAAGAATGAGCCAACATTTACTCCCCAGTTTACGAGAATATCACCAACTATTTGGGATTACACGCGATCGCCTTAAACTTTGTCAACCAGCAGTTAAAATATTACACCCTGGGCCTGTTAACCGAGGAGTAGAAATTAGTTCTGATTTAATGGATGACTCACAGTTAAGTTTAATTTCTCAACAAGTAACAAGTGGTATTGCTGTAAGAATGGCTTTACTATATCTTTTAGGAGGAGGCAAAACTGATAATTAATAATTAATAATGAATAATGGATAATTAGGGAGGGTTTGCTAAAAAACTCTTTTTAAGGAACGGGGGAGTAGGGGAGCAATTTTTTGCCCAACTCTTGCCAAAAATGCTAACTTTTTGAGTGTTATAGCCTGAAAAACTGATACTTTTTTTCGACTTTAAGAAGACTAAATTCTTTATCTGTTAATGCTTTGAAAATTAATCAGCAGAGCAACAATTATAAATAGTTTTCATTATCAATTATTCATTATCTATGCTTTTCTCTAACAAACCACAACAAGAACAGGATAATTTTTCTATTACTATAGCTCCTTTGTCTATTGAAGATATCTATGCTTTAGCAGATAATCCTGCCAATGGTGCTGTCGTATTAATGAGCGGAATGGTTCGTAATCAAACAGACGGTAAATCTGTAGTTGATCTAGAATATCAAGCCTATCAACCTATGGCTATCAAAGTATTTGAACAAATTGCCACAGAAATTCGCAGTCAATGGCCAGATGTTAATACCGTGGTAATTCATCATCGAGTAGGACGTTTAAAAATTGGTGAAATTAGTGTTTTAGTGGCCATTGGCTGTCCACATCGTTCCGAAGCCTTTGAAGCCTGTCGTTATGCCATTGATACTTTGAAACATACTGCCCCTATATGGAAAAAAGAACATTGGGCTAATGGTTCCAGTAGTTGGGTAAGTATTGGAGCCTGTGAAATAGAGAATTAGTAATAGAGTAGTTTCAAGAATTGAGAATTGAGAATTAAGAATCGAGAATTACCTCTCCTTGAAAAGAAGAGGATTGACGAACAGGAAATTTTTTATTTATTGTCCCCTTAAAAGGGGAGGCTTTAAACCACAATATTTCCGGAATGACACACCTAAAAGCTTAGGGGCGGGTTCCTAGTTAAATTAATCTTCCTGAATATTAAATTTAGATAAACCCGCCCCAATGCCAAAAATTAACTGTTTCGATCTAGTAATAATCTGTTACTTGAGTTGTCAGTATTCCAATTCCCTCACTTCCCATCCAACAACTACTGTCCACTAAATATCTATTGGGAACTTTATGAAACATTTATCGTCTCTAGAAATTAGATAATAGCTAAACTATTGAGCCAGTTCCGCTGATGAGTCAATATATATCTGTACCTTGGTCTAAGGTTGAAACAACCTTTTCACAAGTGGAATTGCCACCAGAAAAACTCTCTAACTACGATCTAGTATTGCGCTGCCAACAAGGTAGTCGCCCAGATCGAACTATATTTGCCGAACTTCTACATCGATACCAACTCCATGTAGATAAAATTTTGTATCATTTGGCCCCCGAATGGCAAGATCGGTCAGATTTGGCTCAAGAAGTTTGGATTCGTGTATACCGTAATATTAAGCGCTTACAAGAACCAGCTAAGTTCAAGAGCTGGCTAAGTCGTATAACTACTAATCTATTTTACGACGAGTTACGGAAACGAAAACGGATTACCCCTCCTCTATCATTGGATGCCCCTTTGGCTTTAGATGATGGTATTATTGATTGGGAAATTGCTACAGATACTCCTGGCCCAGAAGAAGAATTAACTACACAAGAGTTTTATGACCGTCTCAGGGATGCTATCGCCCAATTGCCTGAAGTATTCAGAGTAACTATTGTCTTGAGAGAGATTGAAGGTTTATCTTATGAGGAAATTGCAGAAATTACTGGGGTTTCTCTAGGAACTGTTAAATCAAGAATTGCTAGAGCTAGACAAAGATTACAATTACAGCTCCAGAAATATTTGGATATTTGAAGATTTCAATAGGCTAAATTTAAGTTATTGCCTTCTGTTATAAATCACTCAAAAATATACTTAAAAAAATCAATAAAATTTAAATATATACTTCCAAATTATCAACTTAATTTTAAGAAAAAAAATTAATTGCTAGATAAATTTATTCAAAAATAAATCTCAATTCTTTAGCAGTGTTTAAGTATGAATGAAAAATTTAATTCAGATGAGTTTGATAATGAGCTTCAGGGTGAAAAAATAACTATGAAACAAGAAAGATTTGAATTAGTAAGTGCATACCTTGATGGTGAAGTAACACCATCACAACGTAGAGAGGTAGAAGCTTTACTGGCTAAAGATCCAGTTGCTAAACATCTTTATCAAAGACTATTACAACTACGTTCTGAGTTTCAAAGAATGCCAATAACTCCAACAGTAGAAACTGTAGATAGAACAGTTGAACAAGTATTTGAAAAAATTGATCGTAGATCAAAACAGACGTTTATTTGGGGTGGTAGTGCCATTGCTGCTCTATGTGTAGCAGTTATATCGGGGATTATTTCTGCTAATCGTTCTCCGGTAATTCAATTAGTGGATGAATCTAATACTGAACCTGTGGAGATAGCTTTAAATGAACCTGTTATAGAAATAATTAGCCCCAATAATGTTATGCTGACTGTCAATGAACCATTATTTCAAATTCCCCAACCCTCTGTTACACCTCTAGAAAATTAATAGTAATTGGTAATTATCAAATCATCATTTTAGTAGAGCTACTTGCCTATCCAACATCCACTAGGTAATAATTTACCACCAAGTAACTTAACTTTTTCCGGTAACATTAAATAGCTCCAAACAGTCCATAAATATTTTCCATCAAGTCCAAAAGTAGGAATTTTTTGTCTCTGATACTCGTTTTCTTGTGGAAGGCGTTCGGGATGATAATCCTCTAATTTATCCAACTCTAGCAAAACCTTTGGATTTTGGAATGATAATACAAATCCATGCACATTACCTTTACCATGAGTCATCCCTGGATAACCAACTGACAGTTCATACAAAAAACCATTTGCAACTGCTGGAAAATACTCCACAATATGTTCAGCACAATAGGATTGGTAGTTTACCTCTCCTGGTTTGAGAGTACCATAGACAAATACTCTAAGATAACCCATAAGTATCTGGCCATAAATAAAGTTAATATTGAAAACTAGGTAAGATAGCAGATGCTTTAGGGACGTACAGAACAGAATATTTTGATATAGTCTTAAGCATTTCTGTGCCGGAATACTCCGCAAACAGCTAGTGTCTTACAGAGAAACTGCATCTTTGATGTCGTGTAGCAAAATACTCAAGTCAAAACTTTGTAGGTAAAGGATTTCAATTTAATCAATGTTATTTATAACACTGTTTTGTAGGTTGAATTTTGTCTACCTACTTACTAAATCAGATTTGCTTCTGTTATTTATCAAGGTAGGCAACAGGCAAAAGCTAATTAGGGAAAAATTATAATTATACTTTACTTGATATAAACTTGATTGAGCATCACTGTCTAAACAAAAGTAAGTTTGCTATTATAGTATAACTATAAGTCTAAACTCAAATTAAATTAAATTGATTCAAGAGTAATTATTTAGACTTAATTTTAATGATATCAGTAGTAAATGTTATGACTTTTTTGCTTCCCCAGTTACCTCTAAGTGCTTTTTTACCAGAATTGCCTCTTGATAGTCTATTTTCTACCCAAGGGATAATGGTCATGTTATTAGCTGCTTATGCTGTAGCTATGTGGATGTTTCTGACCAGCGCCCCAAAAGTTCATACAATAATGGTTTCTGACTTGGCGATCGCCCAACAATTATATGAAGGAATGCTGGAGTTACCAGTAGCAGAAGTACCTTTACATTACTACTATAATTATGAACAAACATTAGGAGCAACTGGTGTAGACCCACTCTACTTATCAAATGATTATACCAGACCCAGCACTACTAACCAAGGAACAGCACCCTCAGATGGTTTGTGGTATCAATTAATGAAAAATACGCAACTACACATTATCAGTGGAGCTAGTCTCGGTGCAAAAAACCGCCAACGTCATGTTTGTTTTGATAAAGACTGTTTAGAACAAATATTGATCCGTGTACAAATGCGAGGTCTTAAGTACAAAATTAGGTCAGAAAAACCTCTTAATTTATTGGTTAAAGACTGGAATAGTCGAGTGATAGAAATAGCAGAAGTCAAGAACTAAATATTTATTATTCCTATCTTCTTCCTGGACAAAGAAAAAAGCAATGCCAGCTATTTTATGAAGGACATATCTTTTATTTTGGCTTGATAATAAAAGGAAAAAGCTAATACAAAATCCCAAAAAGTTTCCTATATATGATTATTATTAAACTAAGGTACTAGGTGTTAGAGGATTTAGGAAATACTTAAATTTTTCCTACGGAATTCTGGCTAAACAGCTTTGAGCTTGCCTCCTAGCTCGAAACTGCAAACTTCAGAACTTATTGTATTATAATTACACTTTTCAAGTCTAGAAATCAGAAATTATTATTTGTATATTTCAGATAATTTCTAGCACAAATAAGTAGCTATTCAGTTCATATAAGTGTTCTTAAACAAATCCTTACTTAATTGATCAAAAAACTGAGAGCTGATTGCCAATAAATGAATGTTTAGGCAAAAATACTAAAGCATCAAATATTTTTCACTTTAAAGGATTACTTTTTTTGAATGGTGTAAGGAGAAGAAGATATGTTTTTATGCTTATATTTAAAAAGCTGAGTTAGTATCAAAACCCCCATACTTAATGATTCACTAATCATCAACTAATTCTCAGCTAATTCTCAGCGATAAAATCATTTTTTATGGTCAGAAATTAAGCTATGACTAGTCATATTTAAAGACGCTCCTAATACTTGAGAAACCCACACTTCAAAAGAACGAACTTTATAATTGGGAAATTCTAAACCATCATTAGATATAGGTTCAACAAGAATAGTAAACATTCCTAAACGATTTCCTGCTAAAACATCAGTAAACAAGCGATCGCCTACCATAGCAACTTTTTCTACTGGTAAATTCATCGCATCAACAGCTTTTTTTAACTTACGACGAGAAGGTTTACCAGCAGCAGAAATATAAGGTATACTTAGTGATTCAGCAATTCGACTTATTCTATATTGGCTAATATTATTACTAACCAACCATAAACTTGCTACAGTTTTAATTTCTTCTACCCACAAACTCAATTCAGGAGAAGTGTCGCTATCACGAATTGACACAAGAGTTTCATCCACATCTAACACTAAACCTTGAATTTGATTTTTTTTAATAATTTCCAATGTTAGACTTAAAACTGAATCACCTAAAACTAAATCTGGCTGTAAAAGTTTACCCCAAGACATAATAATATTAATATTTAAAATAATAATTTTAAGCTGATAAATTAAAAGTCAAAAATTAGCATAGTGTCAATAGACAAAAAATATTTATTAACAAGTAGCAAGTCGCTAATTTTGACTTTCTCGAACATCAAGAAAACAACAAATCTAACAAAATGACATACTGCAACTTTACTAAAGTAACTCACCAATGACAAAATACTCAAATTTGCATAGCATTATGTAGTCAAGCATTTCCGCAGGAAAATTTTATCAGAGATACTTTTAACTTTTGACTTCCTAATAGGAATACCAGTTACTGAGATGATAACATTCTCTCTACCTCTGCAATAGCAGCCTCATGTTCTGCCCCAGTACGACTAAAAATATGAGTACCATCATAGCGAGCCATAAAATACAAATATTCTGTATCTTCCGGATTAAGAGTTGCTTCCAAACTAGCTAAACCTGGACTAGCAATAGCAGTTGGTGGTAAGCCAGTATTCATATAAGTATTATAAGGAGAAGGAGTTTCAACCTGACGATAAGTAAGAGGTTTTTCTTTCGTTTGACGAATACCAAGGCCATATTCTACCGTTGGATCTGCTGCTAACCTCATACCCTTTTCCAAACGATTATTAAATACACCTGAAATTACACCACGTTCTTCTGCAACTACAGATTCCTTTTCTACAATACTTGCAAGAGTTACCCACTCATGGAGACTTAATTTTTCTGTATTGTTAGGATTTTTCTGATACACTGGTAAAGCTATTCGCTCAAACTGTCCTAACATTTGATTAATAATACCCTCTGGAGTAGTATTCTCCGCTACTATTTTATAAGTATCGGGAAATAAATAACCCTCTAAATGAGGTATATTACTTGGTAACCATGGAAACTTAGTGTATGGAATATTTTTTGTAGCAGCAATAAAATCAGCAGCAGGAAAGAAGCCTTCAGCTTCCAAGTATTCAGCCATTTGTTTAATTGACCATCCTTCACGAATGACATAGCTGAGTTTAACTACATCTCCCTCTAAGATTTTATCTGCGATCGCGCTAAGTGGCTCGGTGGGTGATAAATTATAAGTTCCTGCTTTAAACTCCAGATCTGAATTTTGTAGACTTAACCATTTAACCCATAAATTCCAAGCTGTTGCAGAGCGGATTATCCCAGCAGCTTCTAGATCTTCACCTATTTGTTGACCATAAGTTCCCACAGGAATTTTTATAGTAACAGCATCTGCTTCTGGAGATTGGGTAGAGGATGTAGCTGCAACTAATGGACCACTTACCCAACTCCACCAAGTCCACCCCTGCCAAGCAAAAATACCACAGCTTACAGGCAAGATAGCCAAATAAAACAGGGCACGATTAGAAATTATTTTAATACTTTTTTTCATTTGATTGATTAATATTTGGTAACACAATTACTCTGAGGTTAGTTTGTAGTAAAAATTATACTTCGACTATTCTAGAGTATTAGTTAAGTCTAAATCTTCGGCTAAATGACTATAAAATAAGTTCTCAACCCTCTCCTTTCAAGGGAATAAAAAAGAAAATTAAGTATTTCAAGTCTCCCTGTTAGAGGAAGTAGTTTTAACTAAGTTAGTACTTAGGAGGCTAACTGATAACTAGAGTGACCCGAATTTGCTAAAAGCTGCAAATAGCTTATTCCATATCATCGAAAAGTTTATCTTCTAGCATTGCTTGAACCATTGGCTGAATTTTCTTAAATTCTTCTTCTGAAAGTAACTCCAGTTTTCCATCATAACTTTTACGGGCTGGAATCAAAAATGGATCTAATGGTGTATATATAGCGTATTTCTGATCTTGGTACAAAAAAGTTGCTAGTTCTTCGTAATATTCGCTTGCTTCATCATTTTCATCCAGTTCATCTAGTTCCTCTTCATCCCATTCTGGTAACTCCCCAGTCACAGTTAAAGTTATCGCCGTTCTTTGCAGGATCAGATTTTGTTCTTCGAGGACAACTTTGGCTGTATCAAAAATTTGGTCAATTTCTGATTCATTATCTACAGGGATACTTGCTTGTTCTAAATCTCCTGGCCCCCAAGTAAATATTTCTACAGGTAGGTCTAATGGTAGTAACATTACATACTCTTGATCGTTTAACTCTAGAGAATACTCTATAGTACAATATAGTGATCGCTCTGCCTCATCAGTTAGGGTGATATAGGTTTCTTTAAATTGTCCATTCTCTTGTGATTCTGGGGATGAAAACATTTTGGGTATGGGTGATTATTTGTTCATCTAAAAAAAAATCGGTAGTTTGAAAACCCTTTTGTTTGATTAAGGGTCTGAAAAATACCGGGGGTGAATTTGTGTGTATTTCAACACTTAAGACTTTTCCGAATTATACTCTCCATATCATACACCTTTTTCGAGTATTTTAACAATTAACTATTATTTATAAAAATTAAATTTTAATCCACACTTAGTGCCATAAAATTTTACTAATTCAATAGTTAAATTAGATTGTTATTGTTAATGATAATTTCAGGTTTAGGAATGTACAATTAAGTTGCATATCTATATTCTAGATATTAATTCTAAAATTAGTGTTAGTGAGATATACAGGTTTTTGGGTTTAAGAAATAGGGAATAGAAAAAAATACTGTACCTACTTAATATTATCGTCGCTATATTAAGTAGGTAGTTGGGAAAATTTTCAACTACTTCTGAAGCAAATTTAAGGGAGTGAAAAGTTGAGGGAGTATAAGATAGGATAGCCATCCCAAAGATTTTCGTAAATTTATATTTGGTTATAATACCAAATTAGATTACTATAGACCACATATTTTAGTTAAGGAAAGCTTGATATATATAGATTGTAGTTGACTTATTTGTGGTCTAGCCAAACAGTATTTGGTATAATATTTAGCTCTAATTACACATATTTAACTTCTCAAAATTTATCTAGAAATAATTATTCTTTAAAAATTATCAAAATCTTAGCAAAAAAAATATTTATATATATTAATTTAATGAATTTATCTTGATTATTGTAACTATATTAAACCTAAAATAGTTTAATTTATTTCAGTATTTTTATGTCAATAATCATCAATATAAATCTAAATTATCAATGATATTTTTAATCTTTCCTCGAGTCTAAATAAATTAGAGAAATCAGTATTCAGGTATCAGCTTTTTGCTTTTTTTCTCTCCCGTGTAAGTTTTAGGGGTTGCTTGCTGTGATGGATAAACATGAAAACTGCTAAGTAATCAAGTGTTAAAAAACAAGTATTTAACAAAGAGTAAAATTCCTTAACCACTTCCTGATGCTACCTTCAGTATAGTTAGCTCCAGGCTTTTCATCAAGATAAATTTTAACCCCGATTGACTTATACCAATTGTCACAATGAATGCTATGCTTGGATAATCTACAAGGGTAGATATTATACTAAATTTTTATCTCAATATACTTTCTATTTCCAATATCTTAGTGTCTTTTTTATTTACTAATTACTCCTTACTTCTGACCACTTTAAAGATCCGTAGCAAAATTTCTTAGGCTGGGCATTTTATCAACATAAAATCAGTATCTACCAAGTCTAACTATATTAAGTTATTAACTGGTAAATTGAGTATTTTTTATCAAAATAATTAGGTCTAATAACCCGGCCTTTGAAGGCGAAATTTTTTTTGAGAGTTGCCCAGGCATCCGCGTGACAAAAACAACTTCTGACTTCTGACTTCCTTATCTCCGTTCGTCCAACCATTGCTGCAAAATCAAAGCAGCAGCCTTTCTATCAATTAAACCCTTATTTTGAGAAGGAGAAATATTCGCAGACTTAAGCATTTCCTCAGCTTCAACCGAAGTCAAACGTTCATCAACATATTCTATAGGTAATTCGAGAGCTTGTGATAACCTTTGAGCATATTTTTGTACCTCCTTAGCTTGGAAACCTATAGAACCATTCATCGAATAGGGCAAACCAACCACAAGAACTTGTACTTGACGTTCCTGGACAATAGTTTCCAATTGAGCTATATCTTGCTGAAAGGAGGTACGCTTGATAGTGGTAATACCAGTAGCAATTAAACCTGTACCATCACATCCTGCTACCCCCATACGTTTTCTACCTACATCCAACCCTAGTGCTGAAATCCGACATTGAGCCATTAGCAATTAAGCTCCTTTATATATTAATAATTCAATTTAATTAAAGAATAAAAATTCATCACTTTGAGATTTTTCCATCATCATCATCTCCATTTTTTGAATTAGGAGGTATAAATTTCGAGACAGAATTTACTTGTTCATTTTGTCCTTCCCCATAATGCTTATCATTATTATTTTGTTGGGAATTAAGATTAATTTCATGTTTCTTTTCCATCATTTTTAACCAAGAACTACGGCTTGGAACAGGCTTTCTAGCTGGTTGTAGACTTTGCAAAACTTCTGAAAGTTGGAGGTCAGAAATGACTGACCTAGACTCTCGAACTTTGTGCCAAACAGAACGAGACATTAACAAAGTATGTTCAATTTGTTTAGCTTTGATTTGTTCCAAATATGCTTCACGTTCAGGTTGATAATCAGCAGAAGCAAGCTGCAAAGATTGATTAGGAAAATCTTGAGCCAATGTTGCCATTTGTGATAATAACTCTGGGTATAACCAAGTATAAGCTGGATGTACAGTTAACTCAGCGATATGTGGTTGTGTACCATCACGGCACAATTTTACTTGGAAGTAACCTATTGCTGCCTTGCGTTGAGATTCAAATACATAACCACTTACCAACTCAGTATGATTGAGCCATTGCCTGACTCCTTCAATCAAACCACTAACAAAGCTAGTTTGAAAATCTTGGACATGGCGGTCAAATACTTGGCGTACCTGGGGTGGCATAGATGCTGTATCTAATTGATAAAGCAACTGAGCATCAGCATTACTAACAGGGAGTAAGTTTGGTAAATTTGGCTGTGTTTGGGCTAAATCTTGTAATTGTTGGGGAGTAATTGTCCAGTAAGTAATTTGAGCCAATGGCTGAAAACCATTTTGGCGATACAGTGCCATTGTATCTTTATCATTCACATTAACTTGCAACAACCATGTCCGTGCTTCCCAAATTTTTTCAAAGCAGTGTCTAAGTAGTTGAGAACCTATTCCTCTAGTATTTCCTGCTTCTTCAACAAATATTCTTTCTACCCGCCAACTGCTGCGAGTGCGATTACTTGGACAAACTTGGATTGCCCCTTTGACTTGTCCATCTACTTCTGCAACATAGGAAGTTAACAAATATTTGCAAGGATTAGGGAAAAGACTCAATAACTTGATTGGCCAGTACCAACGATTAATTTGTGCAAATTTCTGGCTAAGGTGAATGGGAGAGAGATTAAAAGTAACATCTCGGTGGTTATGTTGGGCCTCTGGAGTTTCCCAGCATAGCTTTTTGATAGCTTCTAGGTCGCGGTACTCTAGAGGACGGATCAGCACCTGGCTTTGCTTTTGGCGAATGAAAGGTTTCATAATTTTGTGTTCTTGGTTTTGGGATACTTAGGTCAAAATAAGTTTTGAATTTTGTGGATCTTAGGAATTTGGCTAAATAAATTTATTGGTCATCCAAATTATTCAGAATTACTGGGGTGAGGTTCTCTGATGGTTAACTGCAAGGGCGATAATCTTGGCTTTCTCAAATCCACAGTTTGAGCTTCCCGGTTCTTCTCCTAATGTCCAACCTGACCCAGGTAGAGAAGATGAGACCTACCTTATGTAATGTTTTATTTAAGATATTTATTGCTGCATTTTCATGTCTGTCTATTACCAAACTACATTATTTAGCAGAAGAATAAGTTCTAACTGACAGAGTTTTAGGTACTTTATGACTACAGTTACTACTATTATAATTCTATGTATTAAGGCTAACTTTTACCAGATGAGAAGAATGTTTAACCTCTACTGTTTCAAGTTTTTTTATAAATGCATCTCAACCCACATAGATAAATGCATCATTTTGATAGTTTAGTATTGCTTGGCTTACCGATAATATGTAATTCCTCAACTACAATCAAATCAAATTAATTAACTAATTTATGAGCTATAATGCAAGTTAAATTTTTCCATTTATCTAGATTTTTTTTGATGTAGTAGATATTATCTTCATGTTGCTTATGCCAGTTCTGAGAGCAATTTTTTTTTTCTAGATACTTTCCTTGAGTTTTCCAGCTAATAAGAATGTAACTCTAGGATAAAATTGTGGAACAGGAGAATTTTCATAAGTATCAGTAGTTAAAAACTATTTGAGATATACATTAACATCAACCATATTTTTAATATTTTCTATAGGCATTAGACTAATAACTAACTTATCCTCTAAACTAAAACTAATTAAATTAAACTTAAATTTATAATCAGAAGAAAGCCATTTTTTACTAGATGTTTTCCTCTCCCATTAAATCAGAAATGATAACGGGAGATAAAAACAACTATTGTTTTTGATGGAGTCTCAAATTGTCATCAATTGTCTGTTTTATGATAACAATGGCCGAATTAGAACTACAGGAGTTTGCTCATCAGCATTTCCTGCGGGATTACTTATCAAAGCTTCCTCAAGTAAAGAAGGAGATACTTTAGAAGTTGCTGCTAATATTTTAACTGCTTTTAAGTCGTTAACGTCTACTATTGCTGCACCCAGACCTGTTGCTTGTTGTATTTTTTCTACTACTTGCTGAGGATTTTCTGGACCTAAAACTATAAATTGGTCATAAGGAGGTAAAGTTCCAGTCACATCATCTATTAGTCTGGCTTGTTCTCCAGCAAATTGGTAAAACATTCCGGGTTTTCCTAATATTTTGGCGATGGAGCCTGCAAAAAAAGCTATTAATACTCTTATTGGTCCTACGATATCTATTAGAGTTTGCATACCACAAGCTGTGGCCAAACTTGAAGTAGGCAGAAAGAAATAACAAATACGTTTGGCAACCCATCCTGGTTTAACATCTGTAGGGTGACGAAAACGACCTTGTATTAGAGCTAGGGGTGTTTCACCTATTGTAACAATGTCCCCTGTTTGAGCATGAGGAACTACATAACGTTTAATAATTTCTATCGGATCGTCTAGCTGAGTTAATAGGTGAGTCCGAATGGGAAATACTTTTGCATTTGTCGATTCTCGCTGATTTGGCGTAGTATTAGGGTCGGGAAATTTTAAGGGGACTATAATATTTTTTACTTTGGGAACTCGACCACCAGGCCCATAAGTGACATAATGTACTTTAATCCAAGCTGATTTTAGTTGCTCTAAATTATTACCTTGAATATCAATTGATATTTTTAGTTTCGTCTTTTTTCCTACTTTTACGATATAAGCAAACCAATAGTTATCGGGTCTAGCTGGAGCATCTTCATGGAAAGGAATAATTTGAGTTTGATAATTTACTCCTTCTAAACTTCCACTAGATAGAAGTTTTACTTCTGCTTGTACTTCTGGCACCATAATTTCAAGGCTTTTAGTACGGTTGCATAATTCCATTTCACCTACTAATAGATATTTTTCTGATTCTGCAACTGCTAAATTCCAATCTCCAGAGGTTAATTCTAAGGCATTTCCTGGACGATTACGATATTGTAATTCTAGTGCTAACCAGCTTAAAGTTATAAGTATGGCTAAAAAAATAATTCCTGTTGTTAAAATTTCTGTAATCACTTAATCTCCTACTAAATATAATTTTAACTAAGTTTACTTAATATAATTTCCTTCATTTTATTTGCAAATCCTGTTGATTCTACATAAGTCTAGTTTATTTAGGCAAATATATTTTTTTGACATTTTCTGCAAAATATGATATTTTACATGGCTTTTAATATTTATAATATTGAAGTAACTAAGTAAAACTGAATTTCAAGCAAAAAATTTTATCAGTTTTTTTCTTTTTTCTCTCTGAGTTAGAAATCAAACGAAATTCAAAAACATAAACAAAGAAAATATAGTTATTTTGGTTCTTTTTTTGTAAAGATTTGTAAACTATATAGATAGTGTTTTGTGGAATTGGTTTCAAGAAAAAATTAGTCCCACTAGGAAAAAATAGTTCCAAATCTCTACTGCTGATGCACAGAGTAGATTTGAACTATTTTCCCAAAAACATAAAAGCAGAAAATTACTGAGTTTTGACCTCAAAAATAGGACTTCTATGAAGCAACTTATGATTGCCGAACGCTATCTATTACTTGCACATATATTATCAACAGTTTTTGGCCTAGCAGGTCTTTTAATAGTTCTACCGAATCCGGAAATTATTGTCAGCTTACCTCCCATAGGACAAACTGCCTTCCAATGGAGTATGGCAGGTGGAGGAGCAACTTTCATTATCTTCGGAGCATTAGCAGTTGCTCTATATGGGATTAGAAATTTAGGAATAGGTACAACTTTGGCTTTTATGCTGCCTTCTGTATTTCTATCTTTGAGTAGCGAACTATTGGGTACTAGCACAGGATTTCCTTTTGGGGATTATGCTTATCTGAGTGGATTGGGATACAAAATTGCAGGTCTAGTACCATTTACAATTCCCTTATCTTGGTTTTATATGGGATTTGTTTGTTATTTACTGGCTCGTTGCGGTTTACAGATAAATACTTCTAGTTCTTGGTTACGTCATGTAGCAGCGATTGCTACAGGAGCAATACTTCTCACAGCTTGGGATCTAGTCCTTGATCCGGCCATGAGTCAGGCACCATTTCCATTTTGGGTATTTCAAGATGAAGGGTCTTTCTTTGGAATGCCTTACCGAAATTTAGTGGGGTGGGTAGGTACAGGTGCAATATATATGACTGTAGCTGCTTTACTTTGGGGTAAAAAAACTATTTTATTGTCTCGTCAACAATTAAATCTACCACTAATAACTTATTTGGTTAATTTTGCTTTTGGAGCAACAATTACTGTAGTTGCACTGGATAATAGGTTCTTATTACCTGTTGGTTTGAGTGTCTTATTGGGTATAGTTCCAGCAATTATTTTCTGGTGGATATCTGAAGCTAATAAATTAAGGCAGATGGATATGTCTGTAGAAAATGTTGTGGTGAATAGCGATGGGGAAAAACTATCTGGTAAAAAGGTAGACATGGCGATTAAATAAGACTTACTAAAAAAGTCTGATGGGTGAGAACAGGAAATGGGGAATAGGTAATAAGTAATAGCTTGACTATTAATTTTCCTATATTTTCCCCTTACCTAACCAGGAAAAATTCTAGGTAAAATCTGGAATTACTAATGTTGTAATAGTTTTTTCAAGCTTCTACTAAACTTCAAATTTTAATATTTATTCCTAATCAAATATGGTTCATATAAGACTAAAATTCATAAGGTCTGGAAATGTATAGAGTTGCTCTTCAGATTACAAAACTGCCAGACAAAACTTTTAACTGAACTATATTGATCTATAGACTGATATACTTTACCTTCTTCCTTCTTGAAAAAACCCAAAATCATGCCTGAAGTCTTTTTTTTTGTCATGCTAATGTTGCAACTACCAGCAACAGCTATCTTACTATCACGTCTCATTAAAGGTCCGACTCGCCAACCACCATTAAAACCTGACTCGCCTACACCAGAATTATTAGGTAAGGTGACAGTTGTGGTACCAACTCTCAATGAGGCAGAGCGTATTACTCCTTGTTTAATGGGTTTGAGTCGGCAAAGTTATGAAGTGCGAGAGATAATTGTAGTTGATAGTAACTCGACAGATGATACTCAATATTTAGTCAAGAGTAAAGCAAAAAAAGACCCTAGGTTTCGCTTAATTACGGACGACCCTTTACCTCCTGGGTGGGTGGGTCGTCCTTGGGCTTTACATACAGGGTTTTTGGCAAGTTCCTCAAAGAGTGAGTGGTTTTTGGGAGTAGATGCAGATACTCAACCAAATCCAGGGTTAGTAGCTAGTTTGGTTAAAAAGGCTGAAGTGGAAGGCTATGATTTGATTTCTCTGTCGCCACGGTTTATCCTGAAATATCCAGGAGAACTGTGGCTACAACCTGCTTTATTAATAACTTTAGTCTATAGGTTTGGACCGACTGGTACGGGGGCACAAACACCAGAAAGAGTTATGGCTAATGGTCAGTGTTTTTTGTGTCGGCGTTCGGTGTTGGCGAAGATGGGGGGTTACATTAGTGCTAAGAGTTCTTTTTGTGATGATGTGACTCTGGCTAGGAATATTGCTGCTGAGGGGTTTAAGGTAGGATTTCTGGATGGAGCGCAGGTTTTGCAAGTGAGAATGTATGAAGGGATGGTGGAAACTTGGCAGGAGTGGGGGCGATCGCTTGACCTGAAGGATGCTTCTCCTACTGTTCAAGTTTGGAGCGATATTTGGTTATTGTCGGTAACTCAGGGTTTGCCTTTGTTTGTAGTATTGGGTTATTTGTTGTTTAGTTTACCTCTTTCTATTTCTTTATCTGCCGAATTCTTATTATTTAGTTTGAATTTATTTTTATTATTAATTAGGTTTGCTTTGTTATTAGGTATTGCTCCCTCTTATGAGTTTAGTAAAGCTCAAGGTAGTTGGTTATTTTTATTATCTCCTTTAGCAGATCCTTTGGCAGTTTTACGGATATTTTTATCTGCAATTAAAACTCCGACAAAATGGCGTGGTAGAGTTTATGGAGAAAGTTAGGTATAAGCATTCAACGGTTAGCTAGCCGAACAAACTTCTAATATCATGTTCACTTAAATAGTTACTATCATTAAAGCTCATAGTAGGGCTTCAGCATTATCTACAGTTAGGGCTGAAGCCCTACTACAAACAAAAACTTTATTATAAGTGATTATCCGAACACAATATAATAACAAAAACCCTTGTAGGGAGGTTCCATAGAACGTCCCTACTCTCGTCTACCCCAGTGAAAACTGCTATAATTGGCTAATCAAAATTAGCCCTCTCCCAAAATACTCATTTTGGAATGGTTTTATAAATTAAATTAGTCAAAAAAAATTATGTCTAATGTCAGTTTAATCCGTGCTAATTCTTATAAAATTAATGAATTAGAAAAATTAATAGAGAATCTTTTAGAACCATTAGGGGGAATTAATTCTTTTGTCAAACCAGGTGATCGTGTTCTACTTAAACCAAATTTGCTCACAGGTTCTCGCCCAACCAAAGAATGTGTAACCAGAAGAGAAATAGTTTATTGTGTAGCTAAAATGGTAAAAGAAGCAGGTGGTAAACCTTTTTTAGGTGATAGTCCTGCTTTTGGTAGTGCTATGGGTGTGGCGAAAGCAAATGGTTATTTATCTTTGTTAAAAGATTTTGATTTACCAATAGTTGAATTTCATGGCAAACGTTACGACATAGTTAGTCAAGAATTTAATCATTTACTATTAAGTAAAGAAGCAATGGCAGCAGATGTAGTAATTAATTTGCCTAAGCTTAAATCTCACGTTCAACTAACTATGACAATGGGAGTCAAAAACTTATTTGGTTGTGTGCCTGGAAAAATGAAAGCTTGGTGGCATTTCGAGGCGGGTAAAGATGCTCATCGTTTTGGAAAAATGCTGGTAGAAACAGCAAAAGCAATTAATCCAGATTTGACTATTATTGATAGTATTATCGGTCACGAAGGAAATGGTCCTATTGGTGGAGAACCTCGCAATGTAGGTATTTTGGGGGCATCTACAGATGTATTTGCTCTTGACAAAACATTTGTAGAAATTTTAAAGGTTAATCGAGCAGAAGTTCCGACAGTAGCAGTTGCTGAGGAAATGGGATTTTGTTCTGATTTAAAGATGGTTAATTTTCCTTTATTACAGCCTGCTGAAGTGGAGGTAGAAAATTGGCAGTTACCAACAACTAAGACACCTATTGATTTTGGTGTTCCACGGATAATCAGGTCTACTTTTAAACATTTATTTGTTAAGTTTATTCGAGAACCAATGAATATTTAATATTAGGGAGTAGGGAGTAGGGAATAGACAAGAAGATGTAGCTATTTTTTTAAAAGAAATTAAGACTGAAATATAGCTTGTCCTCTGTAGGGGTTTTGGAGACCAAACCCCTACTTTCATCGACAGTGAAATTTCAATTTATGAGGGTATTTAAGTTTGAATACTAAGTCCGGTTATTAAAAGTACCTTTGAATGTTTAATATTAGGGAGTAGGGAATAGACAAGAAGATGCAGCTATTTTTTTAAAAGAAATTGAGATTGAAATATAGCTCGTCCTATGTAGAGGTTTGTAGAGCAAACCCCTACTTTGATTGGCACTTTAATACATAAAGCTTCTGTCTAAACCGGATCTAGTATAATAGACTTCTTAATACAAAACAATGGAAAATTATGAAAATACAAAATTCTATAATAATTGCATTTAGTTTAATTTTTTTAGTTGTTGTTTCCCTTTCTCGAACTTTAGTTCATTTATTAACTGAAGTATGGTGGTTTAATGCTGTTAATTTTGCTGATGTTTTTTGGACAAGATTAAGTTGGCAAATATTTCTTTGGGTGGGTACATTTTTTATTTACGGTTTGTTTCTTTGGGGTAATTATTGGATAGCTGAAAAATTGACAAGCGATCACTCATATAGTTTTTTGAGAGGAACTGAATTAGCTCCCTATAGTAATATCTTCACTAAAGCCATAGTAATTATAAATATTCTGCTGATATCTTTAAGTGCAGCAACAACTACATATCCAGCTTGGGAGACTTTTTTGAAATTCTTAAATGCTGTAGATTTTGAGATTCAAGACCCAATTTATCAAAGTGATATAGGCTTTTATCTATTTAAATTACCCTTATATGAAGGAATTAAAGATTGGTTATTTACCCTACTTGTTGGTGGATTAGTTATTGCTATTATAGTTTATGCTTTGAAAGGTAAATTTACCAATCAGCGAAGATGGCAAAATTTCTTAACAGGTTCAATTAAAACTCATATTAGTCTGCTAGTGGCTGGAATTACGATTTTAGTTGCAGTAGGATTTTGGTTAGAACGTTATGAATTACTTTTTGACTCTAATGGAGTAGTTTTTGGAGCTGGATATACAGATGTTCATGCAAAACTTCTTGCCTATTGGGTTATGGCAATAATGGCATTATTATTAGCAGTAGTTTGTGTACTTTCTATCTGGAAAAATAATATTCTGTTGCCGACTTATGGGGTGGTTATTTATATAGTTCTCTTTGGATTATTCAATGTTTTATATCCTGGGTTTCAGCAGAAATTTATAGTCAATCCTAACGAACTGGAAAAGGAAAAACCCTACATAGCAAATAATATTAAATTTACTCGTGAAGCTTATGGTTTAGATGATGTAGAAACCAAAAATTTTCCAGCTAAATCAGAATTAGATAGTCAAACATTAGAAAAGAATCAAGCTACAGTTCGTAACATTAGACTTTGGGATTATCGACCTCTACTCAGCACCTATCGTCAACTCCAAGAAATTCGACTTTATTATCGATTTAATGATGTAGATGTTGACCGTTACACTATTGATGAAAATTACAGACAGGTAATGCTTTCTCCTAGGGAAATGGTTTATTCTCAAGTTCCTAGAAAAGCACAAACTTGGGTAAATAAACACTTAAAATATACTCATGGTTATGGGTTAGTAATGAATCCGGTAAATGAAGTTAAACCAGATGGTTTGCCTGTGTTATTTATCAAAGATATTCCCCCAGTTTCTCAGGTAAATCTTCAGGTGGAGGAACCAGCTATTTACTATGGAGAAAAAACCGATACTCATATTTTTACGGGCATGAGTACCGAAGAATTTGATTATCCACGAAGTGGTGAAAATGCTTTTACTTTCTATACTGGTACGGGAGGAGTTCCAATAAATTCTCTGTGGCGAAAACTTGCCTATGCTTATGACTTAAGTAGCATTAATATTTTAATTTCTGGTTACTTTACTGACAATTCAAAAATTCATTACTATCGAGAGATAAAAGAAAGAGTAGAACAAGTTGCACCCTTTTTAAGATTTGATAATGACCCTTATATTGCTCTGATTGACGGAAAAATGCAATGGATATTAGATGCTTATACAGTTAGCGATCGCTATCCCTATTCCGAACCACTTTATTTGAGTAATAATGCTAGGGCAATATTGAATAGAGGTAATATTGAGCGGATTGCTAGAGGAAATGTTAATTATATTCGGAATTCTGTGAAAGTTATGATTGATGCCTACAACGGCACAATGAAATTTTTTGTAGTAGATGAAAATGATCCGGTGCTAAATACTTACCGCAAAATATTTCCTGAATTATTCACAGAAAAATCAGAAATTCCAGCCAATATTAAAGCACATTTTCGCTATCCTTTAGACCTATTTAAAATTCAAGCTCAAATGTATTTGTCATACCACATGAGCGAGCCACAATTATTTTACAATCAAGAAGATTTATGGAGGTTTCCTACAGAAATTTATGAAGAGAATAAACAATTAATGGAACCCTACTATTTAATTATGCGGTTACCAGAACAAAACAAAGAGGAATTTGTTTTGATTTTGCCATTTACTCCAGTTAATAAAGATAATATGATTGCCTGGATGGCAGCACAATCAGATGGGGAAAATTACGGTGAATTATTGTTATATGAATTCCCCAAACAAAAGTTAGTTTATGGTCCTAGTCAAATCGAAGCTCGCATCGACCAAAATCCTCAAATATCCCAACAATTAACTCTATGGAGTCAGAAAGGTTCCAAAGTAATTCGTGGAGATTTATTAGTAATTCCTATAGAAGAATCATTAATGTATGTAGAACCAATTTACCTCAGAGCTGAACAGGGAGAATTACCAGAATTAAAAAGGGTAATAGTTGCTTATGACAAAGAAGTTGTCATGGCAGAAACTCTCAATCAATCTTTAGCAGCAATTTTTGGTAGGGAAGTCGAAAAACAAGAAATTCAAGTTACAGAAAAAACGTCAGAAACAGAAAATATTTCTGAGTTGATTAATGCAATAGTAGAAGTTTATAGTCAAACTGAAGCAGCAAGACGACAAGATAATTGGGTAGAATATGGTAAATCTAAACAAGAATTTGAACAACTGCTTCAACAGTTAAAAAAGCAAACAGAAAATAATCAAAATTAGCATGAGGGAGTAGGGAGCAGGGAATAGACAAGAAGATACAGCTATTTTCCACACTAAAAGAAGACTAAAATATGCCTCTGTATCTGTAAGGGTTTGGTTACTAAACTCCTACTAGACTGACACGCCTTAAATGGTGCAATAAATTTTTAGGAAAAGTCTGAATTTATCAGAGATTAAGTCATTTTTCTAATGCACAGTTTTAGCTGTGTCAGTCCACTACTTTAATCAAATTAATTTAGGGGTTTTGCTGCGCTACATATTTGCGCAGCATTCCGCAGGAAAAGGTGTGGTGGTGCGTAGCACTATCGCCACTCACTTTATCTAAAATCTAAAAACTAGAGCGCAATAGTTGAATTAATTATCAATATTAAGACGAGTGAAGCAATAAATATAATTCGGGAAGGCATCCTAACTACCCGAAAATATAATGAACGGACAAGATGCTTATTCTACAACCTGCTTTAATAGACTTGTCGCTTTATAACTAAAAAAAACTGGCAAACCATTGTCATGTAAGGATTTTAGCTATTCTTAATCAAAAACGTCTGGAATTGATGCTGTATCTCAATTTGAGCGATTTTTTCCATATATTTAGCGACAACTCTAATATTTAGCTAATAAATTAGGTCTCAAAGCTCATCTGGGTTAATACCTCTTTCCCTCAAAATTTATGCTAGTCGTTTGGCACGTTGTCTTTCTTTTTGTGCTTGTTCGTATCCTGTTAATAAAATCCTACCTGACTTATCGCATCACCGCAGGCAATTATATTCTTTACCCTCTAATTTGCCCGACCAAATTATTAATCTTAACTCTACTTGTGACAAAAATAAATTATCTAAAATAATATAATTTTTTTTCTGCAAATTTATCATTTGGAGTATAAGTTTACCTAATTTATGAAGTGGGTCAAAAACTACATAATAAGCTACTCCAGCACGAGCATAATCTTGCAATTTACTATCTAGTTCATTTCCGATTTTATGATCAACAATTTCAATTGCTACCTTTGGGGATTTGCCGAACTCCCAGACAAAATAGGAAGGATTATTTTTTTGACTCCAATCTTCAGCAACTTCTATTTCTAAACTTAGGAGAATATCTGGTACGAGATGAGGCTGTTTAATAGCAAAAAAAAGTGGCACATTAGCAGTAGCTAAAAATGCTTTATCTGTCTGGAAATAACTATAGAGAGTAGACGTTAATAGTCGCCCTTATTTTTCATAAATCAGGCGAGCCACAGGTCTATCATTTTCTGTGATTAGATGACTAATATCAGGAGTTGGTACTTCCCAATTTTAACCCTGCATTTTCTGATATTTTTGATGATGATTCAATATTTACTTCTGTTGGAGATTTAGACATAATTTTTGATTACTGTTTAGCTCCAAACTATTGTTATAATGTAAGGAATTAGCCCTCAGCTAATAGCCAAAGATTTGTGTAAAAATAACCTGAACAGTTTTTTTGATGAAAGCTAGATTTTACAATTAATTTAAGATAAAATTTGTACAACTTATTTTTACATAGATCCTAAATGGTTAGTTGATAATTAATCATAAGAATTATCATACTGGTAAGGTATAAAATTATAAGTTTTAGGGGAAACTTTAACTGGCAAAATGGCAGTAATCTCATCTCATACCATGGCTGAGTTATTTTACAAAAAAATACTGATAACTGATATTGCTGATAACTGATATTGCTGATAACTGATATGATGTTATTTATTTTAGCTTCTACATCCTCAAATATAGTGGGTAGTATTCTCCTCTTGACTGGTATTGCTAAAGTTATAGAACCTTGGAAATTCATCCAATATATTACTACACTTAATTTAGTAAATTCTCAATTAATTATACCTGTTGCTCTAACTTTTACTGCAATTGAATCAGCTCTAGGAGTTGGTTTAATCTTAGGAGTTTTTCCCACTCTAATAATACCTGTAAGTATTTTATTATTGTTTGGTTTATCAATGCTTACCTACTGGAGTACATCAACTGGTAAAACTAAAGATTGTGGTTGTTATAACGGTTGGTTAGAAATTACTCCTACCCAAAGTTTAATCCTAAATACTATTTATATTTTTCTGTTAACATTCGCTGAATTTTTTGGTAAATATCAGCCTACTATTCTTTGGCAATGGCTAGTAGTATTAATAACTTTTATAACTAGCTATGCTCTAGTTGCTGGCTCCCTAGAATATATGCAAGAAAATGGTCGTCCTTATATTGATTTTACCCCATTACAAGAAAACCGAATATGGCAAATAGAATGGTTAGGAGAAGATTCAAAATCTTTAATGTCTGGATCTGTAATTGTGGTTTTTATGAGTATTGAATGTTCTCAATGTAAACATTGGTTGGGTGTGTTGAAATTGGTGCAATGGCAAGATGATTTACCAGCAATAGTGGGATTAATAGATACTAAAAATATCCAAGCAGGGCAGAATTTTGTAGATAGATATTTTTTGAATTTTCCTGTTGTCGCAGTGGATAAAAGGTTGTATAGAAAATTGAATATAGAGGTAGTACCCACGGCGGTTCTTTTAGAAAATGGGGTGATTCAAGAAAAATGGATAGGGTTAATGCCGATGTGGTTTATTAATAAGATTAATCAGGATCAAGGGGCGATAAGCACTTCAAAACCATTGTGAAATAATAGTTCAGACTATTAGACATCTCCGATGATAAAAAATAAAATAAATTAAATTATCGCACAGAAATAATTAATTCTTTCCCCCTACTCCCTATTCCCTGTTTTCGCGAGATGTCTATTAGATATATATTGAAAATAAAAATTTTTTTACCAGAAAATTGGGTTTAAAGCCTCGCCCTTCAAGGGCGACTTTTTAGCAGTTGATTTTATTTCAATAAATATGTTATCATGTTGTTAGTTTAATAGTCAAATTATGAAAGCTAGATTTAAGTATCGTATCTATCCCACACTCGGACAAAAATACCGATTAGCAAAGCTATTTGGTTGTGTCCGTGTGGTGTGGAATGATAGTCTAGCTTGCTGCCAAGAAAAGTATACTTCAGGAGAAAAGAAACCCACTAATGCTGAACTACAAAAGCTTTTTATTACTCAAGCTAAAAAGACTGAAGGCAGAGAATGGTTATCAGAGATTTCTGCTATACCATTGCAGCAATCATTGAATGATTTAAACCAAGCTTATCAAAACTTTTTCAAATCGACTAAAGGCCAGAGAAAAGGTAAACCTGTTAAACCTCCTAAATTTAAAAGTAGAAAGTCAAAGCAAACTGCTAGGTTTACAAAGGGAGGATTTAAAGTTGGTCAACATAAAGTTTATTTAGCTAAGATTGGAAAGCTGAAAATAGTTTGGTCAAGAGAGTTACCTGCTACTCCATCATCAGTAACAGTAATCAAAGATTCAGCTCATAGATATTTCTTAAGTTTTGTCGTAGAAATACAACCAGAAATCTTACCTCAAACTGATAATTCAGTAGGTATAGATTTAGGCATTTCTACCTTTGCTACATTGAGCGATGGTACAAAGGTTGATGCTCCTAAGCCACTGAAGAAACGAATTAAGAAATTAAGAAAGTTAAGTAAGTCATTATCTCATAAAACTAAAGGGTCAAAAAGGTATGAAAAAGCAAGGATTAGAGTTGCTAAGTTCCATGCCAAACTGAAAGATACAAGGACAGATTTTCTACATAAATTATCTACTAAAATAATTCGTGAAAACCAAACAGTTGTTTTAGAAGATTTAAACGTTTCTGGTATGGTAAAGAACCGGAAATTATCCAGAGCAATTTCAGATTTAGGTTGGAGAACATTCAGGACTTTTCTAGAAGGAAAAGCAGAAAAATATGGTCGCGATTTCAGAGTAATTAGTCGTTGGGAGCCAACATCCCAAGTTTGCTCAAATTGTGGGTTTAAAGGTGGTAAACTTGATTTATCAATTCGCGAGTGGGAATGTCTCAACTGTGGTGCAAAACATGATAGAGACGAGAATGCAGCGATAAATATATTAGTCGCGGGCGGGCAGTCCGAGACATTAAACGGACGTGGAGGCAAGCGTAAGACCACCGCCAAGGAGGCAGCAGCCAATGAAACGTCAACCCGCCGAGGAGCTACGGTTCGGTAGGAATCCCCGCG
>NZ_JBNHER010000132.1:0-4344 GCF_050015975.1 Dapis purpurea BLCC-M126
TACATCGCTCTATTTGGCATACGCTATATATAGTGTCTTTGCGTAAGTCCTGATTATAACACAAATAATTACAATGAACTACCATTACAATATACCTTTATATCCTCTCTTCTTGCTCCTAACTCCTACAAAACAACAGCACTTTCCAACATTTTAATTGTACCGCGACTTGCATCAATTTCTACCTCTACTCCCAATGGCACTGTAAATTTATCCCGAATATGACCGATCGCCGTACCATACCAAGCCGGAATACCTAGAGGTTGAATAATATCTAATAAAACCTGCCATAAAGTTAACGTGGGAAAATCATCTTCCTCATCCAGACATCGAGTACATCTGGCAAACACAAAACCCTCCAACTGTTGCAAAATGCCAGCTAAACTCAAATGAGTCAACATTCGATCTATCCGATAAACATCCTCTCTGATATCCTCGACAAACAAAATTTTCCCTCGCCAGTCTGGCAAAAAATTCGACCCCACCATCGCCGTTAATACAGACAAATTTCCCCCCACCAGTCGCCCCCGCCCTTTTCCACTTGTAATAGTTTTCACAATATTCGGGGGAGGTTGCAAAGTCATCGCCTTTCCTTCAAACAGTATATCTTTGAGATAACCAACAGAAAATTTATTCCAGATAGATGTACCAAAGGGACCGTGAAATGTCACTACACCACTGCGAGCATATATCGCCAATAACAGAGCAGTAATATCACTATAACCTATGATGATTTTGGGATTTTTCCGAATTAAGTCATAGTCTAATAATGGCAAAATGCGACTACTACCCCAACCACCTGTGGTTGTCACCAATGCTTTTACGTCGTCATCCGCAAACATGGCATTAATATCTGCAGCGCGATCTATATCTTTACCTGCTAAATATCCATATCTATCTAGAGCGTGGGTGGCAAGTTTGACTTTTAATTTTTGTTGCCCTAAAACTAAATTGATGTATTTAAGTTCATGTTTGAAAATCATGCTAGCAGGGCTAACTACCCCTACAGTATCACCAACTTTAAGGCGGGGTGGTTTGAGGATGGGTAGAGGTGATACTGCTGACGCAAAATTTCGGGAAGGCTTTTTGGTAGCAGTAAGTTGGGTTGCCAATAAACTTAGACCTAAGAATTTTAAAAAGTAACGGCGATCGCTCATCATTAAAATACGAGTAAAAAAACATAAATTTATTGATTATATTCTATAGGAAAAAGCAGTGGAATTTTTGACCTCACGAGTATAGGAATTGCGATATAATACTTAACTTAAGATAGTAAATATAGCAATTCCCACAGTTATGAGGTACATTTACTATCCCCCTAAATCCCCCTTAAAAAGGGGGACTTTGAAGGCTCCTCCCTTTTTTAGTGGGGCAGGGGGGGATCTAAAACTGTACTTCTTATGTTAAAGAACTATTATAATGAAGTAATTTATTTCTCTTTTGAAATGTCTGAAAATAATTCTCTGATTAATCAAACTCTAAGACAACATTACAAAATTATCGAACAACTAGGTTGCGGGGGTGGGTTTGGAGAAACTTATATTGCTGAAGATATAGATATACCAGAAAATCCCAAACCTCGGTGTGTTGTTAAACGACTCAAACCGACAATTAAACATCAACAAGTCCAGAGGTTATTTCAACAAGAAGGTCAAATTCTTAACCGACTTGGGAAATACAATCAAATTCCTACTTTATATGCTTATTTTGCACATAATCAAGAATTTTATTTAGTTCAAGAACTAATAAGAGGTCACGACTTAAACGAAGAAATGAACCAAGCTTGGAGTGAAGCTAAAGTCAAAAAATTCTTGTCAGAAATTTTAGAAGTTTTGGCATTTGTACATCAAAATGGGGTGATTCATCGAGATATTAAACCAGGGAATATTATGCGACGTAACCGTGATGAAAAATTAATGTTAATTGACTTTGGTGCAGTTAAAGAAGTAAGTAATATAGTTGTTAATTCTCTGGGGCAATCTAGTAGTACAATTGCAGTGGGTACTCCTGGTTATATGCCTGTGGAACAAGCTCAAGGAAGACCACAATTTGCTAGCGATATTTATGCAGTTGGTATTACGGCAATTCAAGCTTTGACAGGAGTTACACCGAGGAATTTTATCCAAGATGAATTAGGGGAAATAGACCTGGAAAAATTAGCTCCTAATATAAGTGAAAATATGGCTAATTTTTTAACAAAAATGGTTAGGGTTAATTGGAAACAACGTTACTCTGATGCAGCAGTAGCTTTACGAGTTTTGCAGGGCAATATTGAGCCTATTTCTGGGATGTTTAATTGGATTTTGTTAAAGGCAACTATTGGTTTGGTTAGTCACGATATAAGTTGTGATTTTAATATTTTTCAAAGTAGTCTAGAATCTTTTATTAAGCGCCTCCGGGAAAATAACACTTCTGTCAATTATGAACTCTACAGAGTTACGAGTAAATCATTACTAAGAGCACAAGAGAAAATTGCTATTGAATATCGAAATCAGATAGGAGGTTCCTTTCCCACACTTATTCAATATTCACCATTTCACTCTCAGCAACAACGGGAAACTTTAGGTTGGGTTAATCAAAAATTATTTGAGTTAAGAAGTGAACTAAAAAATCTAAATCAAGCAGAATCTCTGACAAGTTTTACAGAAGATATAAGTTGTTTATTAATTCCTCTGCCTCCAGCAGATAAAATTCATAATTTATGTCAAAGATTTATCCAGGTATTACTTGAGGGAAATGAACCAGATGGATATTTAGAAAAACTTCAAGATAATGTGGATGGTTTATTAAATTTAGTGGCGATTAATTTTCTCCAAGAAATGCAGCAAAATCAGTTGGTAAAAGAAGTTTTTGAGTCTGATTTTTTAGGGATAATTAATCAACAACTACCATCCGCTAAATTAACCTTAGAAGATTTAGAGAATTCTCTGCGGAAAGTTAGACTAGAATTAACTGAGTTTAGCAAGCAGCAGGAACAATGCAAAACAATCATAATATCACCACCTATTAATTGCGAGGTTACACAACCAGGCAATTCACAAATCAATAATCAACATCTTGATTTTTCCTCTAATAACTTAGTTTCTCAACAATACCAAAACTCAAATCAACAAGAGTTACTATTAGATACCCCCTCTGGTCAAGTAGCACTTAATTCTCCCTTTTATATAGAGCGGTATCCCATAGAGTCAGAGTGTTATGAAACTATTCTAAATCCAGGAGCATTAATTCGAGTTAAAGCACCTCGACAAATGGGAAAAACCTCTTTAATGAGTCGAATTTTGAATTATGCTCAACAGCAAGGATATCGGAAAGCTTGTTTAAATTTTCAGTCAGCAGATGAAGAGTTTCTGACTAATCTCGATTTATTTTTACAGTGGTTTTGTGCCAGTATTACTAATGAACTTAGTCTCGAAGAAAAATTGTCTGAATATTGGCAAGGAGTATTAGGAAGTAAAAACAAATGTACAAATTATTTTCAAAGATATCTACTGTCAGAAATTTCTACTCCTGTAGCTTTAGGCTTAGATGAAGTAGACCAAGTTTTTCAACATCCAGAAATTGCAACTTCCTTTTTTGCCTTGCTCAGAACTTGGCATGAACGGGGTAAAAATGAGGCAGTCTGGCAAAAGTTAAGGTTAGTAATTGTACATTCTAAAGAAGTGTATATTCCCCTAAATATTAATCAGTCACCTTTTAATGTTGGTTTACCTATAGAATTACGAGAACTTAACTCCGCAGAAGTAGAAAATTTGGTAAAATTACATCATTTAGAATGGTCTTCAGAACAGATAAAAGAATTAATGGCAATGGTAGGAGGACATCCTTATTTAGTCCGTCAAGCTTTGTATTATATTGCCCGTAAAAGAATAACTCTAGAAAAACTATTACAGGTCGCTCCTACAGAAGAAGGACCCTATTCTGACCACCTCCGTCGCCACTTAAATAATCTTGAAGAAAACCTGGAGTTATTAATAGCAATTAAACAAATTCTTGCTGTAGACTACCCCTTACCTATAGGTACAAAAGAAGGTTTTAAATTACGCAGTATGGGATTAGTAAAATTTCAAGGTAATTCAGTCATGCCTTTATGTGAATTATATCGGAGATATTTTAGCGATCGCCTGTGAAGCTCAATTAGAAAATCTTAAATTTGCATTTTATCCTGTTTGAAGTCTGTAAATAATGTATTGACCAAGTAATTATTTACTACAAATAGAGGTTAAATTATATTAGATAAATCATCAAATGGTATGAGACAACATTTATAAATCATTTTTATCAAAATAATATCATGTCCGCTGGTATCGTTTGTGTAAAAGTTAGGGTAAATATCTACAGGAA
>NZ_JBNHER010000133.1:0-1458 GCF_050015975.1 Dapis purpurea BLCC-M126
AGGAGTAAGGAGTAAGGAGTAAGGAGTAAGGAGTAAGGAGTAAGGAGTAAGGAGTCAGTATCATTGTGGTTTATTAATATGAAAACCGCTGTAAAGTTAATCTTTAAAACTGAAAGGTCTTATAATTATTCACTCAAAATTCTCAAACAAGAATTTTATAGCGGTTTTCACAAAGGTAGACTACAAAATTTATTCCTTCTTCCTTCTTCCTTTAAACCCAAATCTCTGTACTCTATATTAATGAAAACTGCTATAAGCACTAAGGTTAGAATTATCTAGGTTCTAATCTTGATAACTGCCGAGTTTGTTGAGCGTACATTTCTCGTAAAATCAAACCAGGGTCTACCCAACGTCCCCCATATTTCAAACCCCAATGAAGATGGGGGCCACTGGTTCTACCAGTCATTCCGACTCTAGCTATTCGACTCCCGGCGGGCAAAACTTGACCTTGAAGTAGCATAATTCCACCACCACGATCTACTAAATAACGACGTCCGTTACGAGTTTCTACACCTCCTTTAACATGACAGTAGACGTGTTCCCAAGAACCTGACTGAATTACAATGCCAGTACCACAACGACCGTCTTCCCAAACCTCGACAACTTTGCCAGTCCACCAACTTCGGATATAGCTTCCTAGGGGAGCTGCTAAGTCTAATCCATAATGAAACCCTCCACCACGAGGGCCAAAAGGTGATGTGTATCCTTGAAAGTTTTCTACGGGGAAAGAGGCGTTTTGCCAGTTGTTGACATAGGCAATTTGTTGATTGGTAATTTTGGTTTCTTGTGCTTTGACTAATTCTTGTTTTATTCCTAAAGTTGCTATACCAAGTGCAATAAATCCTAGTAGTAATAATTTTTTTTTGGGGTGACGTAAAGTTTGTTTTAAGGCTGTAGATAATGTATATAAGGGATTTTTTCTAGGATTTGACATATTTTTTTACTTTTAAATCATTGATAGCAATGGATAATTTGATAAACCTAAATATTCTGGAAATATGGAACGGAAATTTAATGGTTTTGTTATTAGTAAATATGATTGTTAGTTCTCAAAATTTGGATGATTGATGAATTGTCAATTAACAATTATCTTATTAGGTGGTAATGAGAAAAAAAGATAAGTGGATAGGAGTTATTTCAGTTAGCCTCTTGCCTCCTGCGGAGGAACTGCGCTAACAGAGGAACTTCGTTATCACTTATCAGTACCTCCGAACTGAATTAGGAGGCTTGAAATACTGAAGTTAATTTTTTTCATCTCCTTAAAAGGGGATGGTTGAGACCTTATTTTTGGGTCAAGATAACAAAATTATTTAATACCGGATGTATTGTACAGCAAGAAGTAACTTTTTGAGACGAATTTTACAGCGGTTTTCATATTAATAAACCACAATGATACTGACTCCTTACTCCTTACTCCTTACTCCTTACTCATTACTCCTTACTCATTACTCCTACAAC
>NZ_JBNHER010000134.1:0-15150 GCF_050015975.1 Dapis purpurea BLCC-M126
GCTTAAGAGGTTAGCGATCGCCTAATTTTTTAGAGATACCAAATGGGTTCTATATTGGTCAAACTGTAGAAGAACTATTTGATATCGTGGTTTTGCCTGGAGTTCATCAACCGGAAGCTTTGGGGTTACAAGGGGACGATCTACAACGGTTGGTTACTTTTCCTAATTCTGGGGGAGTTGTGATTACGAAACCCACTGTCAAACGTCCCAGTATGGGCAAAGCTCCACCTGTAGCGGGTTTACCTCAAGCTTCAGAACAGCCCAAACCAGCGAGTGAGATTAAATATCAACGGGTTTATCACCTCAATACTAGTAATGCTATTAATTACGATGCTTTAACCTATCCGAGTTTACAGAAACGCTGGCAAGTTCAACCCCCTAAAGGGGAACTTTTAGGGATTTCGGCGGCGGTAGCGGGTTCTTTAGTAGGATTGGCGATCGCCGAACGAATAGATGCTGAAAGGGCGGAAATTATTTCTTTCCTCGTGTTGCCAGAGCATCGGAGTCAGGGAATAGGGACTAAATTACTGATTTATTTGGAACGGGAACTCAAACAAAATGACTGTCACCAGTTAATTATTAGTTATCAAAGCAATAAGCTGACTGAGGTAGCATTAGAACTAATGTTGCAAAAGTTACAGTGGCAACCTCCTCAAATTCAAGGAGAGTTCCGTCAGAGGAATAAATGGATACAACCATCTAGGACTGAGATGTTGGTTTCAGATCAACCCAATGCTCAATATCACCCCCTACAGAATTTAACTGTTGAAAAGTTTCTGTCTTACAACCATTTGAGTTTTCCTAAAATCCAAACTAGGTGGAGTCGTCAACAACCCAAAGGACAGTTAGTGGGGTTAGTTGCTGAGGTAGCAGGGGAAAAAGTCGGGTTGGTGTTGGCGGAAATCTTGGCAACCCAACCCCAGACACCCCCAGAAGCTGAAGTAATTTCTCTGTTTGTTTTACCCAATTATCGGCATCAGGGAATTGGTGCGGGTTTAATTAAGAACCTGGAAACGGGATTAACCGCTTTGGGTTGTGGACAAATGAAACTGAGTTATAAATCTAGTCCTATAACCAGTTTAGCCTTAGAACCTTTATTAAAACGTCAAAATTGGCGATCGCCAGAAGTCAACTTTTTATTGGGGAAAACTACTGCTGAGAAGTTATATTTTGCCCCTTGTTTCCAGAAATATCCCCTACCGAATAAATTTACTGTTTTTTCTTGGAGTGAATTAACTGATGCAGATCGACAACAGATTGAAACCTTGGACTATCCAACCTCCTTGAGTCCTTTTAGCAATACTCCTGCTGAACCCTTGAACAGTTTGGCGTTGCGCTATGAAACTCAATTAGTGGGTTGGATAGTAACTCACCGAGTCGCTACTGATGCGATTCGTTATTCGACGATGTTTGTGGACAAAAAGTTTCAACGGTTAGGACGGGGAATTTCTTTGTTATCCCAGTCTATCCGGCGTCAAGTGGACAGTACGGTGCCTTACTGTTTGTTCGCGGTAGCACAGGAAAATCAGGCGATGCTGAAGTTTGTACATAAACATTTAGAACCCTATTTGATGGAAGTGACTAATTCTTATGTTGCGGTTAAGCATTTAGGTGGTTAGTCAACTCTGTCAAAGTTAAAAGTCAAAAGTAACTCTAGTAGCGCATCTAACTTGAAAATGTGGGAAAAAACCTAACCCCCCAACCCCCTTCCTAATCCCGCTTTGAAAGGGGGGAGAGGGAATGGGGAGAATAGTCCCCCCTATCCTTGTAAGAGAGGGGGAGAGGTCATCCGGGTTACTGAAACTTACCCACAATTTTAGCCTAGACACACTACTAGAATGAGTTTGAACATTTATAAATGTCCTAACTTTTGCTGCGACTGCTATAACTTGAAAACACCAAAACTTTATCAAATCAAAGGAATTAATTAATCATGGCTGATCCTAACTTTTTATCTCCTGTCACCAACCCCTTCGGACTGACGACTAATGGTGCCTATTCTAGTAAACTCATCTTTGCCGATATTGATGGGGATGGAGACTTGGATGCTTTTATCGGTGATGTTTATGGCAGGATTGATTTCTTCCGCAATACCGGAGATAATACTGCTCCCACTTTTAGCGAAGAATTTGACACCTTTGGACTCACAAATACGGTTTCTGCTGCTGCACCTACCTTGGCCGATATTGATGGGGATGGGGACTTGGATGCTTTTATCGGTATTGGCTCTGGCGAGATCGATTTCTTCCCCAATGTTGGAGATAATACTGCTCCCACTTTTGGTTCCGCACCAGCCAACGCACCCTTTGATCAGGTAGATGTGGGGTATAATTCTACACCCACCTTTGCCGATATTGATGGGGATGGGGACTTGGATGCTTTTATCGGTGAGAGCTATGGCGATACCAAGTTCTTCCGCAATACCGGAGATAATACTGCTCCCACTTTTACCGAAGAACCTGACAACTTTGGACTCATAAATGTGGGGGGAGCTGCTGCACCCACCTTTGCCGATATTGATGGGGATGGGGACTTGGATGCTTTTATCGGTGAGAGGTATGGCGAGACCAGGTTCTTCCGCAATACCGGAGATAATACTGCTCCCACTTTTAGCGAAGAACCTGACAACTTTGGACTCACAAATGTGGGGGGACGTGCTGCACCTACCTTTGTCGATATTGATGGGGATGGGGATTTGGATGCTTTTATCGGTAGTGGCTATGGCGAGATTAAGTTCTTCGAAAACGGTTTTATTAATACGGCACCCGATGCAGTAGACGATACAGTAACAACTGATGAAGATAGCCTCCTCAGTGGTAACGTCCTCACTAACGATAGCGATGCTGAAAGCGATCCACTTACAGTTACGGCAGTCAACGGCAATGCTGCTGATGTTAACAGTCAAGTTACTTTGACTTCTGGAGCATTGTTAACTGTTAACAGTGATGGTACATTCGACTACGATCCTAACGGTCAATTTGAGTCTCTTAATAATGGAGATACAGCCTCCGATAGCTTTACCTATACCATTGATGATGGCAATGGGGGTACAGATACAGCCACAGTTAATGTCACCATTGATGGAGTCACGGATAATACTCCACCTGTTGCAGTAGATGATGCAGTAACAACTGATGAAGACAGCCTCCTCAGTGGTAACGTCCTCACTAACGATAGCGACCCTGATGGCGATACCCTTACGGTTACGGAGGTCAACGGCAATGCTGCTGATGTTGACAGTCAAGTGACTTTAACTTCTGGCGCATTGTTAACTGTTAACAGTGATGGTACATTCGACTACGATCCTAACGGTCAATATGAGAGTCTAGCAGTTGGAGAAAGTACAACTGATACTTTCACCTATACCATTGATGACGGCAACGCTCAAACCGATACTGAAACTGCGACTGTGACGATTGATGGTGTCAACGATGCTCCCATCTTAGCGCAAGAGATTGACGACCAAATTATCTCAACCAACGAGATCTTATCATTTGATACCAGCGTCTACTTCAGTGATGTTGATACCAACGACACTCTCACCTATTCCGCGTCTAATTTACCAAGTGGGTTTAGTATTGATACTAATACGGGAATTATCACTGGTAGCAGTAGTTCTGCTAGCATCACTCCCATAACAATAACAGCCGATGATGGCAACGGTGGTACAATCAGTGATACCTTTGAGTTGATTCTGGCTAACAACCAGGGTACTCCTAACCCCGATGTGATTGTGATGAACATGGTAAGTGGCAATCGCATCAACGCTAAAGCCAGTGATGACGTAATTTTTGGCAGTTCTGCTAATGAGAAATTAGGTGGTTGGACTGGTGATGACGAAATTGATGGTGATGGTGGTCACGATGTTCTCTCTGGTGGTTGGGGTCATGATACCCTGACAGGTGGAGATGGTGACGATAAGCTATTCGGTGGTTTTGGCAATGACTTACTAGACGGTGGCTTAGGTGAAGATACTATAGTTGGAGGATTTGGTCAAGATACCATAGTCATCGCTAGTGGAGAAGGTACGGATACGATCCGATTTTTCCAAAAAGGAGTCGATAAGATTGGATTAGCAGATGGTTTAACGTACAATGACTTATCCTTCTCTGGCAACGATATTATTGAGACTTCGACTAATCAAGTGTTGGCTGAGTTCCAGTGGCCTTGGTTGAATGCTGCCAATATCGACAGTTCAGATTTTATCGCGGTTTAAGCTGAGTTAAAATCTTAATTCCTGTGTGGCAGTTCATCGCTGTCACCAGGGATATTTATAGGACTTACGCACCTCAACGTATTTTGGTCATTGCGACCGATAGGGAAGCAATCTCAAGTGCAAGTTTTTCGTACTTTATGCGTAAGTCCTGATTTATTTAGAATTTGCTGAAAAAGTATTTTTTAAGGTTGTACTCAAGCATCTAAAGCTTCAGTACAACTGTCATTTTAGTTATCATCAGGACTTACGAAAAATATCCAATCATACACCATCTGTAGGGGCGATTGGCCAATCGCCCCTACTCTATTGATGAAAACATAGAGTTATCGAAGAGAGGTAATGTTAATTTTTTTGATATTTCCTGTTTACTAGGATAAAAACATGAATTATAAATTTATAGAGTTAAATTAGGAAATTATAAAAAATGGAAACATACGCATATAGTCAAGCTGCTGTAACTTGGGAAACATCTCACAACATTGAACAACCAGAATGTTCCCCATGCGATCGCATTCTCGAATTTTTACGTTTAGGATGGAAAATGATGTTTACACCAGAATTATTAGAAGTTTGTTGAAGTTTCCCAGAAGCAATACAGGAAGCAATGTGGGGGAAAGTCGGTTTTTATTGAACTTGCCTTCGATACCTTGTACTCCCCACACTTCCTTCCCACACTCCCCACCCTCCCCTACAAAGTTGGTGGTTGAGGAAATTTTCTTTCCTTAACTTCCAAACTATATTCCTTAACTGCTTCAGTAATATTCTCTCGTAAATTAGCATAAGATTTCGCAAAAGGTGGCTGCCAATCAGAAATTCCTAAAACATCATTAATCACTAATATTTGACCATCACAATAGGCACCTGCACCAATACCAATAGTAGGAATAGAAACTTTTTCCGTAATCTCTTTTGCTAAATCTACTCCAATATGTTCTAAAATCATGGCAAAAGCACCAGCTTTTTCCAAAGCTACAGCTTCTGCTAAAATACGGGCACTAGCATCAGGAGTTTTGCCTTGTCGGCGATAACCTCCAAATTGATGTACAGACTGAGGAGTTAAACCAATATGCCCCATCACAGGAATACCTACTGATGTTAGTTTGTTCACAGTTTGAGCGATCGCCTCATTTCCACCTTCTAACTTTACAGCTTGAGCACCTGTTTCTTTAAGTATTCTCCCTGCTGAATGTATGGCTTGTTGAGGACTTTCCTGATAAGTTAAAAATGGTAAATCTACCACTATCAAAGCTTGCTTTACACCTCGTCGCACTGCTTTAGCATGATGAATCATTTCTTCAAGAGTAACTGGTAAAGTTGTTTCATAACCTAAAGTTACCATTCCCAGAGAATCTCCTACCAGGATTAAATCTACTCCTGCATTGTCTAAAATTTGAGCGATCGTATAATCATAAGCTGTCAGAGCTACTATTGGGCGACCTTTTTGTTTCCATTGAATTAATTGTCTAGTTGTAATTGCCATTTTCAGTTAAGTCAGCATATAAAAGTCAATTTTTAATCTAGAGTTGATACGAAATACTAAAAGTTAATCAATCAAAAATTTTATATAGCAGTTCTTTAAGTAGTTAAACATAAATAAACAGATATGTGTTAATAAATGTAAAAAGATGAGTAATTATTATACTACAAGCATTTTGGTGATATTTCCAAAACTTTATATTGATAATTAATCAATTCGGTTTAAAGCCTCTCCTAATAGGATAAAAAAATAACAGTTAATTTCCTGATAATTCAATCCTCAAGGGTCAAACCAGAGCTAATTATCCATTATTCATTATCAATTATCAATTAATGAACTAGCCAAGCAAAAGCTCTGATTAATTCAGCATTACCATTTTCTTCATACCATTTTCCGTGGGATAAAATAATTTTTTTAGCATTCCATTTTAACATTTTTTGTAAGCAGGCACGAGCTTGATTTTTTCTCCCCCAAAATGCTATTTGTAAATCCAGTGGTACTTTACCATTTGGAGCAGCACAACCAGCTAACTTTATTAAGAAATGAAATTTTTTACTAACTTTATTAAGCTCAAAATTTTCAATTAAATCTGCCAGAATAACTGTATAACTTTTGCGGTGAAAAAATACTACCTCCTCCATAAACCTACTACCTCGGAAAACTAATTGAGCAATATCCTCTGACCAGTCAATTGGTGCTTCATCATCAAGAAAAGCATCAAAATTCACTTCAATTTTTTGTTGTGCTGCACGTTCTACAACTCCTGGAGACCCCCATGCAATAGCTTCTGGATAAGCTTTTGCCCAACTACCAATATGAGCATAATGGATTTTGTTGGGTGAAATTAAGTGACGAACTAAACCCAAGGCATCAATTTTTGCTTTTAATTCTGGGACTAACTCTATAGGAGAATGACACCATAACTCATTATTTTTCAATCGGATAATAGTCATCCGTGTGGGAAATGGAATATGTATTCCATACATTGCCATTTTCACAATAGGGCCATCAACAATCCAAATATCTTCATCGATAGGTTTAGGAATATTAAGTGGTTCGTATAGTTCTATTATGTTTTGGATCATTATGAAAGAAAGCAGTGATAAAATTTGAACTTTTAATTCAATTTTAAAGCACTAACAGGCACTTCATCCCAAGACTCAACAATTCTCAGTGTAGCTTTCCACCCTTGTTCCTTTTGAGTATCAGTTAAATTTTTTTGAAAAGACTCATGGCATTCTTGAGCTTGCTGTTTGTCGCAACAGGCAATACAAGAGTAGATAATACCAGATGGATCTATCTGTTCATTTACCCAAATAGTCATGCTTAATAACCTCAGTATTATGTATGATGTTCCCGACACTAAATTAGATAATCAGTATTACATTTTCACCTTTTTTGTTAAAAATAGTCAAGTTGACTTGATTTAGCCACTACACACAAAACAATCAGGCGTTGGTAAATAAAAGTATGATTTGAGAGAAGTCAGGATTTATAAAGGAGCTTTTTCCGAGTCAGGAACGAGAGAAAATAGGTCTGATTTATACATTATAAATTTAGGAATTTTATACCTACGCATCACCAACAGCAAAATTCTCAATCTCTGAGAACTGAGAATTTTCTACTAGCATTGACATACTCCCGGCATAAAATCACAGATTATGATGCGGGATTCTCATCATTGATGATTCTACGCTCACAGAGATGACTTAGATGGGCAATATTACTATTACCAAACCAGAGGTCGGACTCTCCCGTAGCTTTTGGGTTTCCCCCAGATTCCGAGTGCCCCTCGGTACTGTTGACTATTGCTCCTAGCATTTCTAAACCTTTAGCTAAAATGTTCCTTGCTGCATTGTGGTCTCTATCAGCAATATAACTACAATGCGGACATTTATGAGTCCTAACAGACAAAGATTTTTTAACAGTCTGACCACAATTTGAACAATTTTGAGATGTGAAGTGTGGAGGCATTGCTATGGAAGCAATTCCATGGAACTTCGCATAGTATTCTAACCATTGTGTGAACTGATACCAACTTGCATCAGATATAGATTTAGCTAAGTGATGATTTTTAACTAGGTTAGCAATCTTCAAATCCTCGTATACTACCAAATCGTTAGATTGGATTAACGCCCGTGCAGTCTTTACTGCATGGTCTTTACGCTGTCTACTGATTTTGAGATGCTGCCTGGCTAATTGCTTTCTGACTTTGTGGTAGTTATTTGATTGTAGCTGTCTTGGTGCGCATTCCCTCTCTTGGTCAGCCTTCCCTTGCGTCTGACGCCGACGCGGGTTCCGACCGCTTGCGCCTGTCGGCGACGCAGGGTCGCACCGCTTTTTACCTTTCTCGTGGCGACGCGATACTTTCCGTTGTAGCTTTTTTAGTCGTTTTTCCGACTTCCTCAAGTACTTAGGATTTTCCACAACATCACCATTACTATCAGTATAAAAAGCATTTAAACCTAAGTCAATTCCTACTACATTACCTTCAAAGTTATGAGCTTCTTTTCTTTCTACATTTACTAAAAATTGACAATAATAACCATCAGCACGTCTAACAACTCTGACACGACTTATTTGTTGTTCTGAATACCAGGCTAAATCATGGCTAGTCCATAGTTCAAATATACCTGCTTTAAAACCATCTTTAAATTCAATTTTCTTTCTATCTGGAGATAGCTTATAACCTGTTGATTTGTACTCTATTGAACGAGTGAATTTCTTGAATTTTGGATAGCCTCTCTTGGTGTGCGTTCCCTTGCGACTATCGTCGTCGCGGGGTCGCACCGCTTTTTTACCTGGTAATTTTTTTCTACAATTTTTGTAGAATCGTTGTATTGATTGCCATGTTCTATCGGCTGATGCTTGCCTTGCTTGAGAATTTAACTTTTGCACCCAAGGAAAATTACTATCCTTTGCTAGTAAAGAACAAAGCTTTTGTAAGTCATTGCGTTTGACATCTTTATTATCAATCCAATAGCGCAAGCAACTGTTTCTGATGAATTGACCTGTGAGAATCATTTCATCTAAAACTTTGTACTGATTTTTATTACCTTTTAATTTGGCCTCAATTACTAGCAAAGTTATTGTTAATTCCTTGATTACATTGACTACTATAACTAAATTTACCGAAAATATATACTGGATAAACTATTAATATTTGTGTATAATTATGACATCGAATCATAATTATACACGCATCATTCATCCAGACACTAAATCATAGATTATAGTGCTGGCCTTCTGATGCATTTAGGTAAATTTTTAATTGTGATCTGAAATCCTACAACAGATTCCTGATTAATGGGGTAAATATTTTTTGCTTGTTCCCTATCAACTTTCCCATTTTCCATATGGACGTTGAATGCAACGTCCCTACCTATTCCCCAAAACCATCAATAGCAGTCGCCATTTAGGAAATTCTTGCTCTTGTCTTGGATTAATAACAGAATGATTTAACTTTTAACTTTTATAGCACTACATAAATAGGACGCGGACATTTATGAATGCTCAAACTTATTCAGGGATTACTTCTGACTGCTGACTTATGACTTTTTATTTCTGACTTGCGCGTAGGGCTATAACTTTAGCTATTATTGCTGTCCAGATGCTAAACTTCTGAGAGAATTATCAGTAACACGACATATACGCCACTCATCTAAAATTGACGCCCCAATACGTTGATAAAATCCGATCGCCGGTTCATTCCAATCTAAAACAGTCCACTCCAAACGACCACAGTTTCGGGATACTGCCAACTCTGCTATATAACTTACCAGTCGTTTCCCGATACCCTGCCCCCTATACTCAGGTAACACAAATAAATCTTCTATATAAATTCCGGGTTTGGTCAGAAAAGTTGAATAGTTATGAAAGAATAGGGAAAAACCGACGGGTTTGTCTGCCAATTCAGCAATAATAGCTTCAGCTATAGGACGATAATTAGACCCATCGCTAGTAGGTTCACCAAATAAATGAGCTTCTAAGGAAGCAACATTACCTGTCACAGCATGAGATAATTTTTCATATTCAGCTAATGCCTTAATTAACTCAAACAGCACAGGTACATCTGCTGGTTTAGCAGGACGCAGCTTTAGTTCATCCACAGACATAATTTAACTACTATTATCTTAATTTGATCAAAAACGATTTAACCATCCTTTTAAACGTTCAGCCACTTGAGGGCGACGTAACTTTCGCATTGCCTTAGCTTGAATTTGTCGTACTCGTTCCCGGGAAAGATTAATCATCCGACTAACTTCATCTAAAGTATGAGGTTCTCCTGTGATTAAACCATACCGCAGAGTAATGACATCTTGCTCCCGATCGCTTAACACATGATTTAATACCTCCAAGATATCCTGGCGCATCATTATATCGTTCATTTGCGCTTCGGGAGTAGTATTTTCATTATCTTCTAAGAAGTCTAATAATTCGGTATTTTCGTCAGTACCCAAACGATGATTTAGAGAAAGGGTTTTCCGGCGAATTTGCTGGAGGTTACGCAGTTGTTGATGAGAAATTTCTAGTTCTTGAGCAATTTCTGCATCACTTGGAAGACGATTTAACTTGCGTCTTAGATCGCGGTAAACTCGTTTAAGTTTATTAATTTGTTCAACTACATGAACTGGTAGGCGAATAGTACGTCCTTGATTAGCAATAGTGCGTGTTATTCCTTGACGAATCCACCAATAGGCGTAAGTAGAAAATTTGTAACCCTTCTCTGGGTCAAATTTTTCTGTGGCGCGATTTAGTCCTAATGCTCCTTCTTGAATCAAGTCTAGAAAAGGTACTCCCCGGTTTAGATAACGTTTGGCTATAGAAACTACTAAACGGAGGTTGGAGCTAATCATTCGACGTTTGGCTGCCCGACATTGATGTAGGCGATGGTCTAGTTGTACTTCTGTCAAACCGGCTGCTGCTGCTACTTCAGCTTTTGTAGGCAGCCTCCCTAAGTCATTTTCCAGTTTCTCTGGCAGTTGTTCAAAGATGACTAATTCTTGTATCTGCCTAGCTAATTCTATTTCCTCTTTTTGGCTCAAAAGAGGATAACGAGACATTTGCTTAAATAATGCTCCTACTGCATCATCTATATCTTGTTGATTTTCTGGTACTGGGATAGTTACAGCCGATATATTCATATTAGAATCCTCCTGATTTTGACCTTCTTCATGTAGGGATTCGGCAATCATTAAACTCATTTGTTTCATTTGATTTGCTATCTCTGATTTATTAATGGAGTCCGGTGGTTGGATTTGATGCCGATCTGAATTCTCTGGAAGTATAATTTTCATAGTGTTTTTTTCTATTATATAGTTTGGCAATTGTAAATGGTTGATGAGATATAATACAAGTGTGATTTTATACCAGAATTCCTCAATTATTACTTGACAACTTAAGTCAATATCAATAAAGCACGTAATAGAAATTAAATACTACCATATTTGACACTTTCTGTCAATAAATAACTAATAACGATCGCAATCTTAAATTACATTTGATTCCATAAAGATTTATCTGCGAACATTTACATAACTAAATAATTACTTAATAATTAATTAACATTTAGTTATTTGTTAAAAGATAAAGAATAGTATCTATTTCAAAGCTTTAATCCCTAATTAGCTGTATTAATCAATACAAATTAGATGGTTTATCCCTAAACTTTTTTCTTTATTGAATATAATTAAAAGAACTATAATTATAATAAATTGTAACAAAGTTAACTGCTTTATACTCCTATTGATGCTGTATAAATTACAGTAAACTTTGGAAATAGAAGTGGATGTGAATACAATTATATTATAACATGATTACATATACCTGTATTTTACCTATGATAGCAATTTTTAATCAAGCCGCTCTAGAGAAGGGAGAATAGTTTGTTTAATTAATTTTCACAGGAGTGATTTTTTTTTAGTTCTAAATATGTAAGGATATTGGTTAGTCAATTACTTTTATTGTCCGCAGATGAACTGCATTCATCACTACTTTTTTTTAGGGGCTTGTAACTGTTGGCTAAAATATGGTATTATCTCTTAAAATCTGGGATTATCTGTTTTATGTTACTTGGATTCAAAACTGAACTACACCCCACAAACCAACAAAAAACATTACTAGCTAAACACGCTGGTGTAGCTCGTCACGCTTGGAATTGGGGATTATGGTTAACTAAAAACATCCTCAAGCACAATTCAAGTAATCCTGATAGTCAACTATTTTTTCCGACGGCAATCGACCTGCATAAACTTTTAGTAGCAATGGTTAAACCATTAAACTCTTGGTACTATGAAGTATCTAAAACAGCACCTCAATATGCTTTGAGGCATTTATCCCTTGCTTGGAAACGTTGCTTCACTAAAGTGTCTGGTCAACCTAGATTCAAGAAAAAAGGTAGGGATGATAGTTTTACTTTAGATGGCTCAATATCAGTAGGTTTTAACCGTATAAAGTTACCTCGAATTGGATGGGTGAAAACATTTGAAATTTTGCCAGATAATGTCACTCCTAAGTCTGTAACTATCAGCAGGAAAGCTGATAGATGGTTTATTAGTTTCAAAATGGAGAAAGAAACTCAAATTACTGATTTCTCAGTAGATGTAGTTGGTGTTGATTTAGGAATAAAATCATTAGCTACACTTTCAACTGGTAAGGTATTCCCTGGTGGTAAATCTTATAGAAAGTTAGAAGCTAAACTTTCTAGGTTGCAATACTTGAACCGACATCAAGTCAAGTTTTCTAATAACTGGAAAAAAGCACAGTTAAAAATAGCGAGACTACACACAAAGGTAGCTGATATTAGGAAAGATACATTGCAGAAACTAACTACTTACTTAGCCAAAAACCACGGCATTATAGTAATAGAAGACCTTAATGTATCAGGTATGATGTCAAACCATAAGCTAGCTAAGGCTGTTGCTGACATGGGTTTTTATGAGTTCAGAAGACAGTTACAGTATAAGTGTCAACTATACGGCTCTAAGTTAATCGTTGTTGATAGATGGTTTCCTAGCTCTAAGACTTGCAGTAGGTGTGGTCAGATTAAAGAGTCTCTGTCTTTATCTGAAAGAGTATTCAATTGCGAACACTGCAATTTTAGCTGCGACCGAGACTTGAATGCCGCATTAAATTTAGCTATGGCGGGCAGTGAGAGCTACGCTCCGCTGACGCGAACGCCCGTGACAGCCTGTGGACTGGATAACGCCGACGTTGCCAGGTAGAAACAGGAATAGAACAGATTATTTATAGAAAATCATAGATTTATATAGATAATCATAGGTTTATAAGAACGGTAAATCAGCAAAAGCTAAAAATATTGAGAGCATCAACTTGAAGGTTGTGCTATTTCAGTTATCAGTTAGCCTCCTAGGTTGTAATTGCCTTTTACAGATTAGCTATCCTAGGTCATGCTCTGCATTCATGTTCGCAACAGCGTTCTGATCCGTAACATGAAAAGTGTTTGTGGAGTCTTTCGATTGTTTTCATTCCCTTAAAAGGGGAGACTTGAGACATGATTTGTTGATCAAATCAAATCTGCTAGCATCGTTATTATTCAAGCCTTAAGGAATAAAATTTTCTGTTGTAGGAGCTTTCAGGCCGTTTTCCCCTACTGTAAGGTATGATATAAAATCAGGCTGAACACTTATTGTATAATTGGAGGAGATAAGGGAGATTTAATATTGAAGTATAGATAGAATCATAAACATATATTGTAAATCAGATTCTATATGACAATAACAAGAATTATATCACTCAGAAGGCAGCATATTTGATCTCATGACCTTGGGAATAGCTTAATACCAGGCTTGCAATTTGAAATTGCTTTTTGCATTCCCTATTGTTGGAATTGCCACTAGCTCAGAAGAGTGCAAAACATAGTTATTTTGTCTCGGTACTGGCAATTAATTAAATTCCTATGCACTATATATCTGGTCTTTGCATAAGTTTTGATGAATTAATTGTAACTTTAAAGAAATACAACAAAAATTTGAACCAACTTAATAGACGATAATCCTAGAAAAAAATCAACTTTTTCCCAAATTCATCAAATAATATCCCTGTAGAATTAACTTTATTTATGACCAAGTAATAAATCTTGCTTTTAACGTATCTATTTATAATGCCTATCTCAATAAGGTATCATATATACTCACTTAACTATTTCTTAAAAATATACAATCTCTTACAACTCAAATAAGATTGGTATATTTTATATGATTTGAAATTCATCATGCCCATTAGTTGGGGACACATCAGCGTGAAAAAAGTGTTTAAAATTTACTTAAGAAACAATCTTTAAGTGCTAAAATCAACTCATGCTTGAATTTAAGTTAGGAACTACTAAACCAAATGTTAGATTGGATTTCTGCTACTTTTTCCCAATTATTAAAAAATATAGATGCTATCATTTTTTATAGTATTGGAGGTGACCAAGGCATACCACTTATTGTACTTTGGCTAATTAGTGGTGGTCTCTTTTTTACTATCCGAATGCAATTTATTAATCTGAGAGCCTTCAAACACGGTATTGATGTGATTTTGGGTAAGTACGATAACCCCAATGATGAAGGTGAAGTTTCTCATTTTCAAGCCGTTGCTACTGCCCTATCTGGAACTGTGGGGCTAGGAAATATTGCCGGAGTTGCTATTGCTATTAGTTTAGGGGGGCCAGGTGCAGCTTTTTGGATGACGATCGCAGGTTTCTTAGGCATGAGTACCAAGTTTATTGAGTGTACCCTGGCTCAAAAATATCGGATGATTAGACTAGATGGTACAGTTGCCGGAGGACCAATGTATTATCTGTCAATAGGTTTAGCTGATTTGGGGCAAAAAAAATTTGGTCAAGTTTTAGCAGGAATGTTTGCATTTTTCAATATTTTGGCGGTACTAGGTAGTTCGAGTATATTTCAGTCTAACCAGTCTCAAGTCGTTGTTGCTAATGTATTACCATTTTTTGCCGAAAGAACCTGGCTCTATGGATTGGTTCTAGTATTAATAGTGGGATTGGTGATTATTGGAGGTATCCAACGTATTGCTGGAGTGGCTGCTGCTATCGTACCTGCAATGTGTTGCGTATACTTTTTCGCTGCTCTGTGGGTGATTTTGGCTAACTTGACGGCTATTCCTAATGCCATAATCAGCATTATTCATGGTGCTTTTGTTCCCCAAGCTATGGCAGGTGGTTTGGTTGGAGCGCTAGTGCAGGGGTTCCGACGCGCTGCTTTTTCTAATGAAGCGGGTTTGGGTTTGGCAGCCATCGCTCATGCTACGGCGAAAACTGATGAACCTATTCGGGAAGGTATTGTAGCATTACTAGAACCATTTATTGATACTATCGTCATCTGTAACATGACTGCTTTAGTAGTTATTATTACTGGGGTTTACAATAATCCAGAATTTGCTAATCTTAGTGGTTCAGAATTGACTCTAGCTGCTTTTACTACTGTTATTGGCT
>NZ_JBNHER010000135.1:0-8956 GCF_050015975.1 Dapis purpurea BLCC-M126
TTTTAACCAGAGGTAATTATCAATTATCCATTATCAATTATCAATTAATGAAATACTTAGGTTTATTTGTGCGTACTACCTAATGAGAAAATTTCAGAAGGTAAAAAGATATAATTCTAACAATACTATATTATTCACTAGGAAAAAGTTCGGGATTGTGTATTTTTGATAAGTTGTCAAACTACTTTTAACTTGATAATAAATTACATAAATAAACCAATGAAAGTAGTAAAAAACTAATCAATATAGCTTTGAATATGATTATATTTTTGTATTGCTTCGTTGAGATTCAAATTTTTAGATGAGCCAAAAGGATAAAATCCTAATAAAATAGATAGTAATGCTGTAATTATTGTGGCATAAAAAAATTTTTCGGGCATGATAACTAACTCCTTTTTTTAGCTTGTACCAATTTCCTAACCTTTATAAGTAGTTTTATAGCTGTGAATATACTTACATAGGCATTATATGAATAGCAACTATTTATTCAGAACTTTACTGAATCTTCATAAAAATAGCTGAATACCTGAAAATACCATAAATTTTTTCTCAATACCTTGATGCAAAATCAAAAGTAAAATTTTTACTATAACTAAATTTTATAGTTTAATAATATCCTAAAAGTAATCTTAACTGCTATACCTAATATTGAATACTTGTTTGCTGTTTTAAGCATTACCTTAAAAGTAATATTTGCAGATATTCAGTGATACCCTTTGAATAAATATTGCCTACACATTCTAGTTCAATTGTTGTCTATAAACACAATTTTGTAGCATTATTATTGATAGTTACTATTATTTATAGTCATATTCATTTTTTTGCTGTTTGCTTACTTTATCAAGAATCTAATCAACTTAAAAAATGTTTTGGAGAAAGACTAGAGGGAATCAGCAACCAAATTAAATATTTATCTATTGAAAATCTGGAAATTTTAGAGAAAAAATTTTCGATTTCAACAGTCTGGAATATTATTTAGTTATACCAATTACTATGCATTAATACTATCCTTAACCGAGACTTCAACACTCAAGTAATTAGTCAGATTTAAAATCATTTTTTGACAATTATAAGTTAAATCAGTCATTATTATTCCTATATTTACTTCTCCCCCCACCTCCCACACTTCCCCTCCTGGGAGGGGTTAGGGGTGGGTTCCGAAACTTCTCCACCCAATCAGATGTAGCAAAATTTTTGAGAAATGGTATTAGTTGAGTATCAGGTAGAATGAGGTTAAATTACCAAAACTATCCAATAATGAACTTGGTCAACAAACTATTAGCTAAAATCCCCAAAAATATCCACTTTCGACCTAAACATCTCCTCTGGAGTTGCCTAATAATATTAGGACTAACCCTGACTCAAATATCTAGCTACTTACCCACCGCTACTGCTCAACAACCATCCTTCTTTTCCCCCAGAGAATTTCGGGGAGTATGGGTAGCATCCGTTGCCAACATTGACTGGCCTTCTCAACGTGGTTTACCAGTCGCCCAACAAAAAGCAGAATTACTCAACATCCTCAACCGGATGCAGGAACTAAACCTCAACGCTTTAGTCTTGCAGGTACGACCAACCGGAGATGCCTTGTATGACTCTTCTATTGAACCTTGGAGTGGATGGTTAACAGGCCAACAGGGAACACCACCCCAACCATTTTACGACCCCTTAGCATTCGCGATCGCCGAAAGTCATAAACGTAACATCGAACTTCATGCTTGGTTTAACCCCTACCGCGCTCAACTCAGCCCCAATGATGGCTCTTTTGCTGCCAATCACATGGCCACTAAATATCCGCAATATGCCTATAGATATGGTAAAAATATTTGGATGGATCCAGGAGCGAAAGTCATTCAAGACCAGACTTTCAACACCATTATCGATGTAGTGCGTCGTTATGACGTTGATGCCATTCACTTCGATGACTATTTCTATCCTTATCCTCAAGCAGGGCAGGAATTTCCCGACTACCAAACCTACAATGCTTACAAAGCATCTGGTGGTACTCTTTCTGTGTCTAACTGGCGACGACAGAATGTGAATAATATGGTGCAACGTCTGTACCAAGGTATTCACGCTGAGAAACCCTATGTTAAATTTGGCATCAGTCCGTTTGGTATTTATCGTCCAGGCAACCCTCCTGGTATTGTAGGTTTCGATCAATATGAAGGTTTATATGCTGACGTGAAGCTATGGATGGAGAAGGGTTGGTTAGACTATTTAGCACCTCAACTTTATTGGCGCATCGATCCCCCCCAACAGAGTTATCCAGCGTTGTTAAACTGGTGGTTGCAACAAAACCCTCAACGTCGTCATATTTATGCTGGAAATTTTTTGAGTCAGTTACAAGGTGCGGGTTGGCCTGTATCAGAGTTTGAGAGACAGGTAGCTCTTTCCCGTCAGAGAACAAGTCAACTTTCTTTGGGAAATATCTTTTTTAGTATGAAGATGTTTCGAGATAATGTGTCGGGTGTAAATAATGTATTCAAAAGTTCAGTTTATCCAACTCCAGCATTACCTCCAGCGATGCCGTGGTTAGATAACCAACCGCCAGCACCACCTACAGGAATACAGGTTAATTCTGATGTTATTAGTTGGAGTGCTGATAATACTGGAGATGTTCGTTCTTGGGCATTGTATCAGCAAAATGGTAATCAATGGGCGCTGTTGCAAGTATTAAATTCTGCGACTAATGCAGTGAGAGTTACGCCAGGAACTTATGCTTTACGGGCAGTCGATCGGTTGGCAAATGAAAGTTCAGAACAAGTGGTAACTGTGGAGTAATTCAGAATTGAGAATTGAGAAATTGTTTTTGGGGGATTTTGAGCAACCCTCCAAAACGTTTCTTAAAAAGTAGGGACTCAGAATTGAAAATTGAGAATTGAGAATTGAGAATTGAGAAATTGTTTTTGGGGAATTGAGAATTGAGAAGTTGTTTTTTTAATGGGAATTGTGAGGAACCTCCAAAAACATTTCGCCTTAAAAAGTAGGAACGTTGCATGCAACGTCCCTACAGGGTTATCATTTTTTTGTAGCGCAGGCATCTTGCCTGCAACCGCTGTACCTTATGGGTTTGGTCTCCAAACTCCTACACCCTTTTCCCTCAAATTAGTTTAAACAAGATATGATACAACAACTCACTACTGATACTAAATCAGAAAATATTTACCCTGATAGCGATGGTCAACTCATGGCAGATAATACCAAACAATTTCGCTGGATAGTTACTATTAAAGAAAATCTAGAAATATTATTTGCTGAGGTAGCAGATATTTTCGTTGCCGGAGATTTTCTGTGGTATCCCGTGAAAGGAAATAACAAAATTCGCCAAGCACCTGATGTTATGGTTGTTTTTGGTAGACCAAAAGGAGACAGGGGTTCATATAAACAGTGGGAAGAAAATAATATTGCTCCCCAAGTCGTATTTGAAATCTTGTCACCAGGCAACCGCCCCCAGGAAATGACCAGAAAATTACTTTTTTATCAACAGTATGGAGTTGAAGAATATTATATATATGACCCGGATGAAAATGATTTTGTCGGTTCAATTAGAGTAGGGATGAGTTTAGAAGCAATTCCAGAAATTAATGGTTGGGTGAGTCCCCGTTTAGGTATTAGCTTTCAACTTACAGCAGAAACCCTAGAAATATATAGACCAGATGGAGACAAGTTTTTCACCTCTGTAGAATTAGATCAACTCCGGGAACTAGAAAAGCAACGTGCAGAACAAATACAACAACAATTAGACCAAGAAAAACAACGTGCGGAGCAAATACAACAACAATTAGAACAAGAAAAACAACGTGCGGACAGACTAGCAGAAATCCTTAGACAAAAAGGAATTGACCCGGATAATGTATGACCTCTCCCCAACCCCTCCCCTGAAAGGAGAGGGGCTTTCTTGCTCCCCCTTCCCTCCTAGGGAAGGGGGCTGGGGGGTTAGGTATTTCACTTTTATTTCTAATATCAACCATGCAAAAAAATCAACTCAAACAAAAACTCAAAAACGGCGAAGTTGTACTCGGACCTTTTATGAATTGCGCTTACCCTGCATTCATAGAAATTTGCGGTATAGCAGGATTTGATTTCGCAGTTATCGACCTCGAACACGGACCTCTAAATATTCTAGTTGCAGAAGACCTTTGTCGTGCTGCTGACTGTGGAGGTATTGCACCTGTTGTCAGGGTTAGCAAAAATGATGCTGCACAAATTCAACGCGCTCTTGATATTGGCAGTGCGGGGGTACAAGTTCCCCAAATAGAAACAATAACCGATGCAGAAATAGCCGTACAAAGTTCTAAATATAATCCTATTGGTTGCCGTGGTTTATCATTTGGAACTCGCGCGGGAGTTTACACTTCAGCAGGTAGTAATATAACCGATAAATTGAATGCAGAATCTTTAGTTGTGGTTCATGTAGAAGGTACAAAAGGTGTCGAAAATCTGAGAGAAATTGTTACAGTTCCTCATATTGATGTGATTTTTCTCGGTCCTTATGATTTATCTCAATCTTTAGGTATTCCTGGTCAAGTTAATGATATTCGAGTAGTTGAATTAATGCAAAAATCAGTAGAAATTATTCGGAGTTCTGGCAAAGCTGTTGGTACTTTTACCACTAATTCTGAGACTGCAAAAAAATGGATTGACTGTGGAGTTCAGTATATTGGATTAGGTATAGATGTCAGTATTTTCTTACAAGGTTGTCAAGCTTTAGTTAAAGGAGTAAGAGGTTGATTTTGATTTTGGAAAAAAGGCATAATAGGGATTTTATACAGGGATGTACAGATGATTAGGAGGAAGAATTAATAGACTATTTTTTTACTGTCTATTAGTTAATTAACTTGTTCTAATACATTTTTTTTGTAAGCATTCAGCTCTAAGAAATTGGCTATCAACAAAGGAAATAATTCTTTCTAAGGTTAAAGGAGAAAACTTTGCCAGTAACTTTGTAATTCTCGCTCAATTTTTTACCTGATAGCTGATGGCTGACGGCTGAATGCTTACTTTTTTTGAGTAATTTGATACAGTTTTTTACAAAACTTAATAGTTTGTATACTGTTTAGCAACACTTCTCAGAAACCCGAGCTATACTAAAAATATAGACAATATAAAACTAAACTTTTACTCCATAAAATGGGGAGAAATATCTATGCAAAAAGTTTTAGAATCAATTAATTTAGATTACGCTTTTATGTTTACCCACAAAAAGGTAAACTCAATTAGCATGGAAGGTTTTGAACAGTTTTTTGCCAATCTTCCTGTTGATCCCTACATAAAAGCTAAATATCGTTATAGAAGACTTTCTCATTTTATTATCTCAGGGGAAGAGGTCATAAAACAGCCTCACGGTTATCTTTATCAAAGCAAAGATTATAATCCTATAGTAGGAGATATTAAAAGAGAATTTGCTGAAATAGACGACAGACTTATCGCCTTAGATAACTTTCAAAAAATGATTTTAGCCTTCTGTGATTCCTGCAAAATACATCCAGAAGCAGAAATAGGGGTACATCAAATTAGAACTATTTGTTCCCCTAATAATTCAGGTAATCCAGCACCGGAAGGTATTCACAGAGACGGCGCAGATTTTATTGGTATATTTGCAGTAAATAGACATAATATTCAAGGTGGTGCAACTCATCTTTATACTGCGAGAAAAGAAAAGCCAGTATTTAGTAAAATTCTCAATCCAGGGGATTTATTATTGGTAAATGACCATGAATTTTTCCACTTTACAACTCCGATTAAACCTGTGACAGAAGAGATGGGATATCGGGATGTATTTGTGTTGACTTCTCCGAGTTTGATTCATTAAAAAACGAAGAAGTAAGAAGCAAGAAGCAAGAAGGGTGGGTGAAAATTTGCCCGCCTTTTTGCTTGAATAAACAGTAATTATGATTGTATATATCATTGCGAGGGCGTAATAAAAATTTCATTTTGAAACTTCTAAATTTATAACCCCCGAAGCAATCTTTTTTTTTGAAGAAAAAATCAGTATTTTCCACAGTATCCAAACAAGTAACAAAAAGCTTAACCTGTTAATAGAAAACGACTCAGATTTTCTAATTAAAAGGTAATATTGTTTGGAGTAGAAAAATCATGTCTAATGACTCGGAACGTAACTCTGCGCTTAACGCAGCAGGTACAAGTAAAGTCTACAACGCTAAATTTCAAGACTTATCTGCTAGTGCGACGCGAAAATTCTATCGAGGAAGGGTACGTCCAGGAGAAGCATCAAGAAGTTACGCTCAAGCTGAAGAAATGTTTAACAAAAGGATGGGAAATTGAACTGGAAACTCTGAAACAAAACGTTCAAGAAAAAGCTGATAATGCTAATCAGCAGGTTTTAGAAGTAAAAAAGTTAGTCAAGCAACAGGAAAAAAAATTAATTGAAAGTTTAAGCAAATAAAACTTCAACAGGCGATACAGCCAAAAATGTAGTTGCGAGTAAAGCAGTTAAATGGGAGTTAAAAAGGTGCCAATTTAGAATATATATTAATGGCAAAGAGAATAAACTAATTAATGCTGCTAAACTACGAGATGCGGTGACATAACTACCAAATTTTCCATCCATAACCGAGTCATTAAAAAGTATAAAGGTGGATGATGAGGTTCTTCAATTGTTAGAGATTTGAGAGTTTATATAAAAGTGCTTTGTGGTTTAATTTGTTGATATTTTTGTAGTTATTCAGCTGGAATAACTTGGTTTTGAAATAATTATTGGTGAATATCAATAATGTTAAAACCTCCAGCTCTTAAAGAAGTAAATACTTCGTCATGCCAATAAACTTTTTTATCAAGGTGGAAAAACGGAATCCTATTCCTAAAGTTATGGCAATAATTAACAAGATAATTAGAAGTTGAAAAAAAAAATTATGGTTAAGTTTGAGAGTCATTATTTTTTCATTAATATCAAATTCGGTAGTGTCGCTGCAATTCAATATAGTAGTGGCTTGGTAACTAAATTATTAGCAAACTTGGAGTTTTTACAAATACTGATTCTACAAAACTATACTAATACTAAACATAACATGATTTTTCATCAACAGTTTCACCATAATTTCATTCTGACCTTTTCTTCACTCGCAAAAGTTCCCCATCTACAATAGACTCAAATTCCAATTGTTTTGTTTGCAGCGCTTTCCCCAGTTTCCCAGAAGGTCGAAATACAAATATTTCTGACTTATTTTCAACTATTTCTAAGTTAGGCGAGTTACTCAATAACAGTAGTCGAACGTCATCATCTAATATATAACTGAGTGAAATTAAGTTTGCTGTATTAGTATAATTATCCCCCACATCACTCAATAATATTGGAGAGTCGCTAGCATTAACTTTTTTCGCAACCTTCGCATTAAAATAACTAGGGATCTTATTCCACCAAGTATCAGAAAAAGCACTAACGGTACAGGATGCAATACTAGCAGTTAACAAAATTGCTAAAACTACCCGCCAGTATTTTTGCTTGCCGAATAAAGTAGGATTTTCTCTACCTAAATACTTTGCCAATAAATAAGCAACTGATAAATATATTGCCGGAAAACAGGAAATTAGATAACGGGGGACAGTAGAGCGTTTCCCACTTCCTAGTAAATCTGGTATTACTAATATTATGAAAGGCACAAAAATAGAAGTCAGGATAAATAATTTTGTGGAAAGACTACAAGAACGACAAACTGTATAAATTCCCCAAGTAATAATAATTAAAAATAGTAATCTCAGTAAATATGTGCTGATATTATTAAAACCAAAATCTACGTCAATAAACAAGCTGCAAAAACTCAAAATCCACTTTTTTACTAAAAAATCGAAGCTGACTGATACTCTTACCCAATTTGTTGCATCATACACTCGTTGCAGATTATTAATTACTACGATTATCCAAGGAATAAACAGAATTATTATTGCTATTGAGGCAATAAAAAAATCCAGAGGTAACGTTTGAATGAAAAGTTGAAATTTTGATAAATTAGATTTTTTTTCAGAGGAAATTATTGCTACATAATTTGAGAAAAACCAATTGCTAATCACAAATATTCCATGGGAGATAAGAGTTAAACAAAAAAACAAATGGGTATATAAACCAATGGCAGAAACAATACTATATAATCCCCATTTTTTCCAGCTTCGAGAATCTAAAGCCTGGAATAATAAAATACTACTACCAATAACTAAAACAGTAACTAAACTATATTGCCTTGCCGTTTGAGCAAATAAAATTTCAACAGGCGATAAAGCCAAAAATGTAGTTGCGAGTAAAGCAGTTAAATGGGAGTTAAAAAGTTGCCAACCTAGAACATATATTAATGGCAAAGATAATAAACTAATTAATGCTGGTAAACTACGAGATGCCGTTAGGGAACCGCCAAAATTTTGCATCCATAACCGAGCTATAAAATAATATAAAGGTGGATGATGGGGATTTTCAATTGTTAGAGATTTGAGAGTTCCTATGAAAGTGCTTTGCGGTTTAATTTGTTGATATTTTTGTAGTTGTTGAGCCGGAATAATTTGGTTTTTAAATAATTCTCGGTCAATATCAACCATGCTAAAACCTGCAGCTCTTAAAGAAGTATATACTTCGTCATGAAAATAGACTTTTTGATCGAGGTGGAAAAAACGGAATCCTATGCCTAGAGTTATACCAATAATAAGCAATATAATTAGAGGTTGGAAGAAAATTTTATGGTTAAATTTTAGAGTCATTTCAGTTAGCCTCTTTTAGAGGAACTTCGTTAACAGTTATCAGTACCTCCGCCTGTTTGCGCAGTATTCCGTAGGAAACCCAGAGGCGTGAAATACGAAATTTTCTTTTTTATGCCCTTGAAAGGGAAGGCTTGAAACCTTATTTATTGGTCATTATTTTTCTATTGAATTAGTAAGACTAAGAGATAATATAGCTAAATTCATTAATTGATAATTGATAATGGATAATTGATAATTACCTCTGGTTAAA
>NZ_JBNHER010000136.1:0-14581 GCF_050015975.1 Dapis purpurea BLCC-M126
GGCGAGGTTTCCTCGCCATATCCAATCAACCAAGAGAGCGGTCGTTTGCGGAGCAGTCCGTTAGGATGGGATGCCGAGGAGACCTCGGCATATCCAATCGACCAAGAGAAGAGAAATGATATTTCCCAATCTTCAATCCTCTCGGTTTTAACCAGAGGTAATTATCAATTATCCATTATCAATTATCAATTAATGAATGAGAGTCAAATAACTCATAAACATTAGTCAGTCTAGTCAATTGTTTTCTTGGCTTCATCTTTAGTATTTTCTACAATGTGTTCTACTTTAGCTTCATCTTGCTTAACTTGTCCTTCAGCCTTATCTTCTGGATTACCAGTAATTTCTCCGAGCATTTCTTGAGCTTTACCTTCTATATTCTTAATAGTTGCTTTTACTCTATCTTCGGTAGTCATTAATATTAACCTCAGAACTTTTTTATCTACACTTATATATTAATAATAATTTTTTAAACTTTCTTCTATCAAAAGGAATATCTTGATTTATTTTGTGATTATGCAATTTGATAGATATGATATTAGCTAAAATCATATTAAGCTTAGTAATTCAGTAATAGTAATATTGGTATAGTTTTTGATTTTGCTTCTCTCAATAAAAAAGCCTAGCATTATTAGCTAGGCTAAATATTTTTATGTCACTTCTGAATACTTGATGATATGCGCAGCTCAACTAATTATAATTGATAACTAAATTATACCTGTTCCTTTACCACGATTATCTTCAGACATAGTTAAATTTCCATCTTCATTAGTCTGATTTATTTCTTTCATAGTTTTAGCACGTTCTAGTCTTTGTGCTTCTTCTTGCTGTCTTAAGTCTCCTGGTTCATTGACATACATTTCAGGTTCAATCGCAAAATTATTTAGCCTACCTTCTGTATCAACAGTATAACCTGATGTAGTATTATTTTCTTCTGCTTCTGCTTCAGGAGTTTTCATAAAGTTTTCTCCCTCTCTTTCCATCCTATCTGCTACATCTGTAGGAATGATATTAGCATCGTAGTTAGGACTTATATTTGTTTGATTTGTCATTACTTAACCTCCAAATAAATTTCTATTGAACTTAAAAAAAAATGTTTTATCAATCGCTTGACTAAAGCAGATATTATTCAGTATTTTATTTTTTATGAATCAACTTTAGGAACAACATCAGGACGTTCTTTGTTTTCCCAACCAGGGGGACGCTTAGAGTTGTACCAGGCAATAGAACCTATTGTTACTGCAGCAACGAACCCTATTACTAATACTGCTGTTGCAGCAAAAGGAAAGTGAGGTGTATTTGCAGTAGTTTTTGTAGCAATTTCTAATAAATACATAGTATTAGAATGCTCCTTAATTTGAAATTTGAACTTACTACAATCATAGTAGATTAAAAAAATATAAATTCACATCTATCAAAAGGTTGAAGTTGCAGTAAAGCTTAAATAATTTTAGAGAGAGAAATAAATAATTAATAACAGTTGCCATCAAGATTTAGTTGCCATAATTCACAACTCATATCAAATCCGGTTGAATACTTATTATATGGATGGGGGGATGGGGAGATGGAGACTAACCCCTAACCAGTCTCCGGTGGGGAATTTAGCGAGATATCTATTAAAGTAATTGAAAAAATTATCAACACATATCCTATGACCATGTTCTATGTGCAATTAACCGGATTTGATATCATATTAGAAGAGACAAAAATTGAATACGACTGAAAAATCAATAGTTACACCAGATTTTTTAACAGCTTCGGTTTACCCTATTTGCTGTCTTTTTTTCACAATCTTTTTAATTTGGGATAGAATAGATAATTAATATCCAAAAAAAACATCTTTTTTGATTTCTGGAGTGAAAATTATTCTAGAGATAAGAGAAGATCGAGATAGAGATCCAATATCTATCTTGAGATAGATGATTTATTTCAGCTTTATAAATAGAATCTCACGAGGTGAGAGGTCTACTGCATGAGCGATATTTTTCACAAATTATGGGAGAGAATTCCCTTCCGTTGTCGCTTGAAATATGCAAGCGAATGCTGAGGAAAACTTTCGTTAGGCAATAAGCCTGTGATTTGACTGCAAGATTAACTATAGTCATCAAAAACTCAAATTAGGAAACTGTGACAGAACCCAGTAATCTTTCGACAATTGTTTGAGTACGTTTTCCCCCTGCTGTTATCAAGCGATGGGAAAGCACATAAGGAACAAGAAACTTTACATCATCAGGAATCGCATAATCTCTTCCCGTGAGAAAGCCTAAAGCTTGAGTCGCTCGGTGCAAAGCAACCGTTCCACGAGGACTAACACCCAGCGTAATTTCTTCATCTTCCCTTGTTGCTCTAACCAACCTAAGAATATACTTTTGCAAAGACTCATCCACTTTGACCAAACTGCACAAACGACGTAACTCCTGTACTTCCTCCAAAGTAATGCAAGCTTTTAGTGTACTGAACCCTGAACCTTCAGAGATTCTTTGTAGCATCTGAAGTTCTTCCGACTCTGTAGGATAGCCTAATGTCAGAGATAAAGTAAAACGATCCATTTGTGCTTCCGGCAGTGGAAATGTACCTTGATACTCAATTGGGTTTTGAGTTGCAATCACAAAAAATGGGTCAGGAACAGAACGTGAAACTCCATCTACAGTAACTTGTTTTTCTTCCATTACTTCCAATAGAGCAGATTGAGTACGGGGTGTTGCACGATTAATTTCATCTGTCAATAGTACGTTTGCAAACACAGGGCCGGGTAAAAATTCAAATTCCCCACTGCGAGGGTTCCAAATATTAGTACCAGTAATATCAGTAGGTAATAAGTCAGGAGTACATTGAATTCGTTGAAACTTTCCGGCGATCGAATAAGCTAGAGATTTGGCTAGTAAGGTTTTACCTACACCGGGAACATCTTCTAAAAGAACATGACCTCCTGAAAGTAATGCTACTAATACTAATGTAATCGCATCTTCTTTACCAACAATAGTCTGACTGAGATTTTGTTTCAGCTTTTCAATACTTTCTTTCATAAAATTATTATTTGCTGTATGTAATGATTACTTTTATTGTTTTGAGACAGAAGTAGGTTGACTTAGCAAATATTGAGCTTTGGTAGTTGTAAACAAGTAACAATTTTTGCAGTTTGTCTCTTGACTAGGGGGATTGAACGCAACTAAATAAAGTATTAAGTAGCCAATTGTTGATCAAAAACTTTCCACAAGGTGTTTTTTTGAGCTAATACTACCTAATATTATTGACTTAAAACTTACAGATTTATAAATTACAATTATATATTTGTGGTAATACTACTATAGTAATATCAAATTCAGGCGTAGTAATTACATTTTAATCAGTTTTGTATACCTAAATTCCGGAAGTTCAGATATAGGAGATGTTGTGAATTTTTGCTCTTTTTACCTCTTTTTTTTATATACTTTTCTTCGCCTGTTCCCTATTCCCTACTCCATCATGCTCTACAATATTTTATAAAATTGGTATAATTAATCTATAGGAGTGTTTATCAGTTTCATCTAATATTTGGCACAGTAAATATTGACTGAAAAACCTGTATATCCTAGCTTCTCACTCCTAAATTAAGATTCCCGAATTCATACCAAAAATTAATAGACTGCATGGCAGAAGTTGGGAGCAGAGAACAAAAAAGAGAAAAAGGAAGGAAAAAAAATTTATTTTTACAATTACTGCGAGGTCTCATAATTAAAATACCAGCGCGATCGCTGTGCAAATCAGAAAAAGCATAAATCCAATTGTGATTAACTTCAGAATATAAAAGGAATAGGATTAATTCCCATCCCTTGAATTGAATTTAATTTTACTAAGAGATTTTAGTAGTCACGAGGAGAGCGCTCTCTTCTATTGCCACGACCCCCACCTGGTCGTTCCTCTCGTGGCCTAGCCTTATTAACCTTGAGATTACGTCCCATCCATTCAGCACCATCAAGTGCTTCAATGGCTGCTTCTTCTTCTTCTTCAGTACTCATTTCTACAAAAGCGAAGCCCCGAGGGCGACCAGTTTCACGGTCAGAAGGAACTTGAACTCGCTTAACCTCACCATATTCAGTGAAGACTTCTTTTATATCCTCATCTGTTGCATCGTAGGAAAGATTCCCAACGTAAACTGACATGATTGACCTCCAAAATAGGAATGTAATGTAGAGAGATTTCGGAAGGCCAGTAATGCCAGATGAAACATCATCAAAGAGCTGATCGCTCAAAGCAAAAACTGCAACCTATACCTATTCTCAAACTAGATTCTATCATAGACAGTTTTGGTTAATAATTATACAAATTATAACTTTCCTCCGACTGAGAATAGGTAGTAAAGTATTTTAGATTTTAGCTGTATGAAAGTTACATTCAGCCTTTGGACTAAATTATCGTTCAAATCTTGCAACTCAAAATTTAGGACTGCTATATTTTTTTAGTTTTTTATAATCATCATAATCATGCTTGAGAAATAATTAATTCAAGATCAATAATAAATTAAAGTTATTCAAAATTAATCTATTACCAAATTATTTTCCCTTGACACAATACCATTTTTTTTACCTTAGAAAAAACAAAATTAACAGTAATATGTTCAACTGAGGATGAAAATGAACTGTAGATTTTAATCTATCAAATTAATTTGATAGATTGTTCCTATAAATTCTTATAAGTTAGAAGTCAGGTAAGGGAGCCGTCGGATTGGTAATGAAAAGGAGTAAGGAGTTATAATTTAGCAATGAGGAGGTATGCCTTTTAACCATTCCTTTTTTACATTTTTTATCTATTTTTTTCTATTAGCAGCTATTCAGTATTTTTTTATCACCAATGTCAGGCTTAATTTTTCATCTTACATACATCAAAAATTAAGTTCTTTTGCTAGCTGTTGGTAGTCCCTAAGAACTTTTTCTTTGGTGAACTAACAATAAAAGAAGGAACGAAGATTTATCTTGTTGCGTGGATCTGCGAATAACCCGGTCTATGGATAAGCGGGGAACTGTCAAAATTATGTAGTTTGATTGGTAAGTATATTTCTAGCAATGCTACAATCTTCATTTATTTGAGCTTTCAGTATATCTAGAGAAGCAAATTTTTGTTCAGGTCGCAAAAACTCTATCAAATTTACAGTTAAAGTTTGACCATATAAATCTCCAGACCAGTCTAATAAGTGAACTTCTACAGTTGGGTGTAAACCATTTAATGTAGGGCGACAACCAACATTCATCACTCCTAAGTAAGGGCGATCGCCAGAAAATATCTCTTGGGTTTGATTCTGGCCAGAAATATAGACTTCCACAGCATATACTCCAAAACAAGGCAAAATTTTTTGTGGTGGTAGCTGGAGATTGGCTGTCGGAAATCCTAATGTTCGTCCTAATTGTTGACCTTGGACTACTTGACCAACTAAACTGTAGGGACGACCTAACAAACGATTTGATTTCTTCAGATCTCCTTCTTCTAAAGCTTGGCGAATTATAGAACTGCTAATACGTTCTCCATTTTCACAAGTATATAGAGGTACAATTGTTACACCTATATTATAGTTAGTAGCGATCGCCTGTAAATCTTTTGCGTCTCCTGCCCTCTTACGTCCAAAACGAAAATCCCATCCTACACTTACTCTATATGCTTGTAAGTATTTTACCAGAATTTCTTCTACAAATTGAATAGGAGTCAAATTTGCCAATTCTTGATTGAATGGCAATAATACCACCTGTTCAACTCCGATCTGTTTGAAAAGATCTAATTTTTCTGTTATTGGAGCCAACAATTTTTTTGGTTTTCCACTAAAAAACTCTTGCGGATGAGGATTAAAAGTAACAACTGTCGAATAAATTTTTTGCCCTTGCTTATCATCATTACTGCCCAATTCACTTTTGTAATGCCATGATGATACTTTTAAGTCTTGATGGAACAGTTGCAGATTTTTGCCTTCATCTAGTTCTGTAGCTGTTGCCAATTCTGATGGGCAGACAGAAAGTAAGTTAGTAGATCTATTATTTAAGTTTAAAATCGGTTCAACTACTTGCCGATGTCCTCGATGTAAACCATCAAAGTTTCCCAAGGCAACTGTAGTTGGAGTTAGAGCCGTAGCTAAAGAAGAAGTTATCCACACACCTTATATTTTTATTAATTTAGTTATCTGTTACCAGATTTAATCTCTTTTTTCTAAGTTTTTTGTTAGTTTACTAACAAAATGAAAATTAAGCAGAAATCTTAATTTCTTTTACAGTATTGACTGCTGAATTATTTTCTTGACCATTATTTGGAGGTATTAATTGAATTGACAGACCTTCTCTTGCCATTAAACTATTAGGAAATTTCTCAGCCACTTGCTCTCCCACCTTATCTAAAAATTCGTCATTATGCAGGGGATCATGGTGAAAAATTACCAATTTTTTGACTTGAGCTGCTTTAGCAATTTTTACAGCTTCCTGCCAAGTGGAGTGACCCCAGCCTATTTTACTGGACTTTTCCGAGTAATATTCTTCATCTGTATAGGTCGCATCATAGATTAAAACATCTGCTTGACGGGCCAAAAATAAAACATTTTCGTCAAGGCGATCTGGGAAATGCTCTGTGTCAGAAATATAAGCAGCAGAATATCCTTGCCAATTTATACGATATCCTACTGCTTCTCCTGGATGGTTAAGCAAAGCATTTTCGATCAGTACATCATCAATTTCAATTGACTTACCTATTTCCAGATCAAAAAATTTTAATTCTGCCCCCATAATTTGCAGAGGTACTGGAAAATTAGGGTTGAGCATTTGGTCATTAAGTCTTTGTTGAATAGTAGCTCCATTAGGGGCAATTGGCCCATATATGCGAAAACGATTACTTTTAACAAAGGCAGGTGCAAAAAAGGGAAAACCCTGAATGTGGTCCCAGTGGGTGTGAGTAAATAACATATGGGCATCTATTGGCATTTGAGACAGAAGGGATTGACCCAGAACTCGTAGGCCAGTACCACCATCAAAAATAAAGCGATGTCCACCAACTCGCATTTCTAAACAAGGTGTGTTGCCTCCATATCTGACTGTTTCTGTGCCTGGGCAAGCAATACTGCCTCTTACGCCCCAAAATTGAATTGTGAATTGATTTTGTTTAACCGACATGAGTTTTATTGCAGAATTTCTTCAGTGAGTCCATCGAGGAGATTTTACTTATGAGTCAAATTTTTACCAGTAATATGGCTATGCCCTAAGAATAAATATGTATACTTCAATAGTATTTTAACTTTTATCTTCCGTAATTTACTATCAGTAAATTTGAGGAAGTAATTTCACTCAGTTTAGTTTGATTAGGTATGGTAATAGCATCAGCTTAGAAATATTGAAAAGACCACATTATGGTTCTAGTCTACCGCTTGCAAGAATAGGATTGGTAAGTATATTGATGATAATTTTGTTAGTTTAGCAATGGTTAGCATATCAGATTTTTTAGCAATTGACCTTTTTTTCGTCTCAATTGTCATTTAACCTCTGACTGTTTCAATTATGGTTGATCCTCAACCATAATTATTAATTGTTTTTAGTAAGGCATCTAGATGAAGATGGTGAATAGTTCTATTGCCTTTTGATATATTTCAGATAATTACTAGCATAAATAAGTGACTATTCAGTTAATATTAAGTGTTCTCAAACCAATCATTACTTCATCAACATTACTTCATCAAATTAAATATTGCCTATCACTAATACCATTTCTCAAAAACTTTTCTATATTTTATTGAGTAGGGTAGTAGGGGAATAGGAAAGAAGCAAACATAAGAATAATTAACAAGTTATTAGAGTGCTAATTATCAACAAGGTTATTTGAACTGTGTTAATCACTTTAATAATTTAAGTGCTACTTAAGTATAGGGTTAATGGATAGTAATTACTATTCCTTGAAAACGATAAAATTAGAACAGAAAATCTTCTCTAATACCAAGTTTAAAAAAGGTCATTGCTCTTTATTTAATTTTCCTATATGTATGGCAAAATCTAAGTCTTCCCTAACTACAAAAAAAGTTTAAGTAATTATAGTTTTATCACAGATTACCAAGTTACCCGATCGCTTAATTTATCTAACATTTTAGGTCCAATTCCAGATACTCGATCTAGGTCTGCTAAGGATGCAAAGGGTTTATTTTTCCTAGCTTGAATAATCCGCTCTGCTAATTTAGGCCCAATGCCAGGCAGTGTTTCTAATTCTTCAGTAGTAGCAGTATTTAGATTAATTTTATTGTTAGTATCTATTACCGAAGTTTCTGTTTCTGTTAATATGTCACCACATTCTTTTTGCTGCTTCTCAACTTTTTTCATCAACCAGGATGGTATACCTATAGTTGCTGTTTGATAAAGTCTTTGAAATTCACGGTCAAAATGAGCTGCTACTGTAGAATTTTCTATTACTAATAAAGTTTCATCATTCTTATGATTAGCTGCTTTCGTCCAATTATGAGAACCAGTAATTACAATATAATTATCAATAATTCCAAACTTATGATGGAGGCGATCGCCAGGGGGTAAGTTAGGTACGCCTACTGTAGATATAGGGTTTTGCCAAGTGCGATTATCAGTTTCATATTTACATTTATTTGATAGAGCAATTCCCATCATATCTAATCCTTCACTATAGTAACGATAGGCAAAACCAGGGTCAATTAAACCTTGAATTAAGACTCCTTGTAAAGATTGATTTTCTAGGGTATTAACTAATGGTTGTGATGAAAATACAAATAGGGATAAATTAATATATGTTTGTGCTTTTTCCAATGTTTGATTTATTAAACCATTTACACTTTTTTCCCAAGATTGACTATTAGAAATAGGAGAAAATTGTACTGCAACTTTTGTATCACCAACTAATACTTGCCTCACAGGTCTAAATGGTTTTTTCACACCAAATTTACTATCTGGTTTGCCTCCAGGACCATCTCCCCATAAGATATTAAATTCTTCTGTGAATATTTCAGCTAATTCAAAACTTTTTATTTTTAAAAGATTATTAGCATTTCCTCGACTCAGGGGTTCTGAAAAATCCCCATGAATACCACTGGTAGTAAAATTAGCCGACGTGACTATAATAGTTTGACCATCCACAACTAGAAATTTGTGATGCATCAGACCACTACCCTTAGAATCATCAGCAGTATCATCAATCAAAGGAACTCCTGCATTACTTAAAATTATTAGAGCATCCCTACGATTAATTTCATCTTGACTAATATCCCCATCCATGTTAATATCAGCCATCTGAACAAATTCATTGTAGCGCTCGCGCTCCCGTTCAGGCAGTTGAGCGACCTCAGATGGACTGAAACTTCCCCAAGGACGATTGTAGGTATTTTCAATAATAACTCGCACTTTAACCCCAGCTTGATAGCGTTCAACCAAAGCTTGAGCGATAGCTGGTAAACGTAACTCTTGAACCGCCACATCTACACTAGAAGTAGCATCAGCAATAGTACTAATAATTATTTGTTCGAGATTATCTCCCAGTCTGGTTTGATGACGTAGCGCTTCAGTATAGCTTGAAGCTTGAGATTGATTAAAGTAAGATTCAATTAAAGGATCTTGTGGCAATTCGGATATAGGAGGAACTAACTTCTGAGGTTGATTCAGACAAGCAGTTAGGCTAAGAGCCAATAGTACAAAATAGCCAAAGCGTAATTGGATAGAAGAAAATAGCACTGATATTAGCAAAGTCAATCGCCTATTACTTCATCTAAAAAAAATTTGCTAGTCAGTAAACCTAGAGCAATTTTAGTTATGGCAGCCACCAGAGTGATTAGAACATTCTCGCACCTCTCAAATTTAGTCCGTGCTGGGAATTTAACTTCTGACTTCTGACTTCTGACTTCTGACTTAAACTTATATAGGCTTCCTGACAAACTATAATCTATAGTAAGCTACCGTGTTGGCTGTAGCTTAAGTATTTCTCAATGTTAATTCTACTCAAATTTGAGCAAGAATGAATTTTGAGGATTGTGTCATAATGCCTGATAATTTAGAGTTATAGTTAACTGAAATTTTGCTCTCTGTAGAGATGTTTTCTGTATTGTCCATTTGCTATGCTATTGGGAAGTAAGAATGATAGCCAAAACTGAGAGAACCTAGTGACAACTAACTTTGCCGTTTTATGCCGAAAAGAAAAAGGACTTTTCCGTGTGGCCATAAAGGATATGGAAGAAAATGCCATCGCTGTGAACAAGAGCAAATGGTACAGCAAAGATTTGACGAAAAGATAGCAGAAAAGCGAGAAAAAAAGTTAGAGTGGGAAGCTTCTTTTGATTGCGATTTGATAGACTTGAAGGGTCTTCCAGACTATGTAGTGGTTAAAGCTAGAACAATTATTTCTGGATTAAATAATAATCAAAGCTATCGGGAATTTGGAGGTAAACGACTCCGCCACAATCGTTTTATTGTGAGTATACCTGTTACCCGAAACTATAGAATGATTTGTCAAGATTATGGGAGTTTTGTTGTACCACAGAAGGTTATGTCCCATGAAGATTATAATGTTTGTAAACCTAAGTAGTTAGGGAGTAGGGAGTAGGGAAATTAGATAGGGAAACTTTCCATATCTATATTCTTTAAATTGGATAATTTATTTTTTACTATTCTCTTAGGGTTGTTACGGGCAACTAAAAAGGTAAAAGGCAAAGGTATTGATTTGGTAAAGCTTTGACTATTTTGTTGTTGGTTGATTATTTCTATGATAGTGCATTAGACATCTATAGAAAAGAGGGAGTAGGGAGTAGGGAGTAGGGGGCAATAATTGATGATTTCTCTCCGATAATTGATTTGATTTTTTATTATTGGAGATGTCTATTAATAATTTTTATGAATTGAAAAAGAAGTATAGCTGAAGTCAAAAGTTAAATCATTACTGTAACTATATTTGAGAAGAGCGAGGAGAATATCCCTGCCACTAATGACGATTGTTATATCAGAGAAGATTTGAGAAGTTTAAAGTATACATAGCATTGACATTTATTGAATAATTGAATGCTCAGAGATAACAGGGAAAATTAGAAGGTAATCAAAGAGTTTTTATTACAGATAACAATTAAAATCTAGTTTCATAACTTATATGGAAAGGCTATATATCGGAAATGTTTAATTTGACATAAATAATTAAATAAAAATTAGTGATTTTAGTCAATTGTAAGCTAAAATAAATCTTTATCAAAAACGATCAAATTATGGAATAAGAGCCACTAAGTTAGAATAGGTAAAGTCAAATCAATTCAAAATTCAAAATTATTAATTCGCTCATTATTACCTCGGTCTGAAGTCAGAGGCTTAAAATAAAGAAAATATTTTTGATTTTTTCGTTCTGAAGAACGAGGCTTGAATCCTTAATTAAACAATTATTGAAATTAAGGAACGAACCAAAATTTTTGAACTTTGAATTTTGAATTCAAAAAATGGTCAAAGTAATTCAATTTGATCTAAACAAAGTTCAAAAATTGGTCTAGTACCGCTACGCGGAAGTCAGAATTCAGAAGTCAGAATTCAGAAGTTTTGATTGGTAAGGCTTTGAGTATTTTGTCACTGGTCACTTATTCCTGTCATCCTGCACTAGAGTTATTGTATGACTAAAATTGAATTTTTAGAGATATTTAAAACCAAAAATTCAATTTTATGGCTACACTCTGGATGTCTTAAAACTTTTGAATACTAACTTATCAAATAAGTTATGAAATCTTCCTTCTTAGATATTAAGTTAAACAATTTTTTAACTATATTTCGACAAAATTAGCATAAGAAAACAAACGGACAAAGATGATGCAAATTTATCTAGACTATAGTGCGACAACACCAACAAGACCAGAAGCGCTCGCTCTTATGCAGCAAGTTTTTACCCAACAATGGGGTAATCCATCTAGCTTACATACATGGGGCCAAAGGTCGGCAACATTAGTGGAAAGAGCAAGAATAAAAGTAGCAAATCTTCTTAATACAGTCCCAGAATCAATTATTTTTACTTCTGGGGGAACCGAAGCTGATAATATGGCAATAATGGGTGTAGCACGTTGCTATGGAAAACCCCAACATATAATTATCTCTAGTGTAGAACATTCTGCCATTTCAGAACCAGCAAAAATGCTAGAAAATTGGGGTTGGCAAGTGACAAGACTACCTGTCGATCGACAAGGAAGGGTAGCTCCTCAACAACTACAAGCTGCATTACAATCGAATACAGTTTTAGTTTCAATAATTTATGGCCAAAGTGAAGTTGGCACTCTCCAACCTATTGCAGAATTAGGTAATATTTGTCGTTCTCATCGGGTTTTGTTTCATACTGATGCAGTTCAGGTAGTTGGGCGTTTACCAGTAGATTTACAAAAACTGCCAGTAGATTTGTTGTCTTTATCTAGCCATAAAATTTATGGTCCTCAAGGTGCAGGGGCGCTTTATGTACGAAAGGGTGTGGAGTTAGTCCCTTTATTGGGTGGTGGAGGCCAAGAGATGAAGTTACGTTCTGGTACTCAAGCAGTAGCAGCGATCGCTGGTTTTGGTGTAGCGGCAGAATTAGCTAATGAAGAGATAGCTACAGAAACATCAAGGTTGAGTAGGTTACGCGATCGCTTATTTGCAGAGATGGTAGATAGCCCTTATGTAATTTGTACTGGCGATCGATTATATCGATTACCTCATCATGTTAGTTTTTGTATTGTGCCTCTTGAAGGTGAAAATGAAATAGATGATAAGATTACTGGTAAAACTCTAGTGCGACAATTGAACTTAGCTGGAATTGGTATTAGTGCAGGTTCAGCTTGTAATAGTGGTAAAATAGCTCCGAGTCCGATATTACAGGCAATGGGATATACTGAAAATGCTGCTATTAGGGGTATTCGTTTAACATTGGGACGAGAAACAACGGAAGCTGATATTGATTGGACGGCGATGGTACTGAAGCAAATTTTAGCAAGACTTATGCCTCAGAGATTAGCAGTTTTTAATTGCTAATATTTGGAATAGGGAACAGGGAAAAGAAAAATCCTTCAATTTTTACACCACTACCTAAATTTGAAATATGAACATAGAATTCAAGATTTAAGAGAGCGGGCAATAGGAAATAGTAGGAGGTATACCGTTTCAGGGAAGTCATAAGTCAAAAGTCATAAGTCCGAAGTGACATTTGAATGGCTTAAAAGTTTGATTATACAGTAACTTAAGCTTATTATTTCACATTATCAATTCCCAACTATTTGTGACATTTTTAAAGTGGATTGGTATAATAGCAAAGTTGTGAGCAACAGAAAAAATTATCATCTAGTTTCATAACTAATACCATTTTGGAAAAATAATGTTACGAATAATAAGGACTATTAAAAGACTTTATTAAAAATGTATTTTTGACGAAAAATATAAATTAAAACACAAAAAAAGTATCAAAACTATTCATTCCGACTCATGACTCCTAAAAAATATTTTAGCTATTTGTAGCAAAAATTTATCAATTTGGTATAATTTAGAAATCCCAGCTATAAAAATCAACTAATTGGAAATAGAGATTATTTGTCTAGTAGCTGCAACTTTCCTAAACAGTAAAAAAAATAGTGGGTAGCAGATTCTAAAAATATTATATAATTTGAGTGTTAATTTTCAATTGCAACTAAGATTGACAAAGAAAATTCAAGAGTTGTAGTCTTAAATTTCGGAGTAGATAAATTGAAAAGTCAACAACAAAGTTTACAAACATTAATATTAGCAACCGTCTTATCTGTAATATTGCTAATTGGCTTTAATTCGTTTGTAATTATTAATCCCGGTCAAGCGGGTGTTCTGAGTATCTTAGGTAAAGCTAGAGATGGAGCTTTGTTAGAAGGAATTCACTTTAAACCTCCTCTTGTTTCTGAGGTTGATATATATGATGTGACTGTACAAAAGTTTGAAGTTCCTGGTCAAAGTTCGACAAAAGATTTACAACAATTATCTGCTAGTTTTGCAATTAACTTTCGCTTAGATCCAGTGCGGATAGTAAAAATTAGAAGAGAACAAGGCACTCTACAAAATTTGGTTGCTAAAGTAATTGCACCACAAACTCAAGAATCTTTTAAAATTGCTGCGGCTAGAAGAACTGTTGAAGAAGCTATTACAAAAAGGGTAGAATTAAAATCAGACTTTGATAATGCTTTAGGTTCTCGCTTGGAGAAATATGGAATCATTGTGTTAGATACTAGCGTGATTGATTTAACGTTTTCTCCTGAATTTGCTAGGGCAGTTGAAGATAAACAAATTGCCGAACAAAGAGCGCAAAGAGCAGTGTATATTGCTGAGGAAGCAGAACAAGAAGCTGAAGCAGAAATTAATCGTGCTAAGGGTAAAGCAGAAGCTCAAAAACTATTAGCTGAAACATTAAAAGCACAAGGTGGTGAGTTGGTGTTACAAAAAGAAGCTATAGAAGCTTGGAAAAAAGGTGGTTCTCAAATGCCTAAAGTTTTAATCCTTGGTAGTGAAAAATCTCAAGGAGTTCCTTTTATTTTCAATCTTAGTAATATGGATGAAAATTGATAGTTAAAACGAAGGAAGAATTCATTAATTGATAATTGATAATGGATAATTGATAATTACCTCTGGTT
>NZ_JBNHER010000137.1:0-63193 GCF_050015975.1 Dapis purpurea BLCC-M126
GATAATGGATAATGGATAATGGATAATTGATAATTGATAATGGATAATTGATAATTGATAATTGATAATGGATAATTGATAATTGATAATTGATAATTACCTCAGGTTAAAACCATTCAAATTAACTACTATAAAACTTGTTATATCATGTCCGGTTGAATAGTTATAATTAAAGCTTGTAGTAGGGTTTTAGCCCTATCTATCCATTATCGGGATAAAGCCCTACTACAAACAAAATTTTTTTTATGACTAATTATCCAGACATGATATTACTACCAATTTAGGATTGCTATAGTTGATAATTGATAATTAATCAATTCGGTTTAAAGCCTTCTATTTCAAGATAAAAAGCGGTCATTTGTGGAACATTCTGTTAGGATGGGATGGTTCACTTAGTAGCGTCTCTGCAAGAGCTGGAAACCTTGCCATATCCAATCGACGAAGAGAAAACTGCTAAGTAGAACAAGGGAAAAAAAAATGTTGGATATTTAGCTATAAAAAGCCTCAAGTGATTGATATGGAATACTTCCGATGAAGTTTACAATTTGATACATAAAGCACAAAATTTACCACTGTCTACTTAGGAGATTTACTATCATTCAATCTGATGGTTTTAACCAGAGGTAATTATCCATTATTCATTAATTAAATAAACATTATTCTGAAACCATTGTAGGGAATTTCCATATAAATTCCCTACATTTTTTTTGCCTAATTGACCGAAAAATTTCGGTCTCAAGTCTTCTCTTTTAAGGGGATAAAAAAGGAATATTCTGTATTTCAAGCCTCCTGGTGTAGCAGGAGGTACTGATAACTGATAACTGAAATGACCAAAATATAAAAATTTAATAATACTAATAAATTTAACAAAATTATCAATTATAATTATCCATGACTTTTTGCTCTTAGGCAGTCAAGCAAAATTAATTGTATATTTAATGGTTAGGTTAAGTAGGTAGGAATGATTGTTTATATCTACTACTCCAGTATACAAGTATTTTTTTTCTAATTTCCTATTGTCTATTTCCTGTGCCCTGGCAAATGTTAAATTCATTTTACACAGGTATTTCAGGTATTTATAAATACATTTTTGAGATTAATGAGAGAAATAAAAAATGAGTAAAAAATCTAGCAGATCAACAAAGTTATTAACAAAAGTTCTAGTAATAGCAGGAATAATTAGCATTGGTGTTTTACAAAATATGTTGAAACCAAAACCTGCTATGAATGCTGAAAGTATCGTATTTAAAGTTCCTAATCTCACAGATTTATATATGTCTGTAGATTCTCTAGAAGTATTTGCTAAAGAAGGGAGAATTACTAATGATTTTGGCTTCTATGCTGCTTTTATGACAAAAGAAGATTTATCAAATTTGCGGAATATATTGCAAAAACGTTTTGATATACCGCCTGAATTAATTTCTCGCATTACTAATATGGCTATGGGGCAAGATTTCCTTAAATATTTAGGTCGGTTAGTACAAATAAATCCTGATATTAATGGTTATGATGCTATGAGAACTGCTTTAATTGAAGCTGCATCAGATCCAGAAGAAGGTTTTACTATTATTAATATCATCAAAAAATTTCCCGCAAAAACAATCAGAATAAGTACGGATTTTTTATCTGAGTTTTCTAATGAATTAACAACTTTCCAAGAATATCGAGATACTTCTATTACAGCAATTACTGAACAGGCAGAAAAACAAGTTTCTACAGACCCGCAAAGGGATTATTCTCAACTGTCAGATTTGAGTAACTTAGGTCCTTATAAAGTGACTAAAAAATCTATTAGTTTTGAAATAAATAGTCTGCGTCAAACTTACACAGGTTTAACAGGTTCCTATACTCTAGAAGCTGATATTTATTTACCTGAAGGAATCTCTAAACCAGTACCTTTAGTAGTTTATAGTCATGGTTTTGGAGCGGAGAAAAAAAGCATTCTTTTAGCAGAACATTTAGCATCTTATGGTATTGCATTAGCAGGAGTCGAACATTTAGGTAGTGACTTAGCATATCGTCAATCTTTTCTGAAAGGAGAAGTAGATATAGATATCAGTCCTATTGAATATCTTAGCCGCCCATCAGACCTTACATTTTTATTAGATGAACTGGAAAATTTAGTCAAAACTGACTCCTATTGGCAATCTAAAATAGACTTAGAAAAAGTCGGTGCATTAGGAAATTCTTTTGGTGCTACTACAGTCTTATCTTTAGGGGGTGCTAATATTAATTTGCCTAGACTAAATCAAGAATGTGACCCGAAAAAATTGAGCTTAAATGTATCGGTATTGTTGCAATGTCGTGCTAGTTACTTACCACCTTCAAACTATGAGTTAAGAGACCCTCGTATTAAGGCAGTTTTTGCTTATTTTCCCTTAACAAGTGTAGTTTTCGGACCTGAACAAATGAGAAATATTTCCATTCCGACTTTAATTATGGGAGGTAGTCACGATATTCTTACTCCAGGGATAGAAGAAGATGTTCATCCTTTTATTTGGATGAACAATAATTCAGATAAATATTTGGCTTTTTTAGTTCCAGGAACTCATTTTTCTACTAGCACTTTAATACCTGGTTTGCCAGAAGTATTACAAGGTCCAACGCCGGAAGTAGGACAGTATTATTTAAAAAATTTAAGTGTGGCTTTCTTTAAAAAATACCTAGATAATCAATCAGAATATGAACCATATTTAACTGCCTCTTATGGAAAAGTGATGAATAAAGATTCCCTGAATTTAAATTTAATTCAATCTTTAACAGCACAACAATTAATAACTGCTTATGGTAGTTCTCCCCCTAAACAAATCATACCTCCACCTATTACTGCTAAGGTTCCTCAACGGCAAGAAACTATATTGGAAGAAATAGAAAGAACTGGAGTAATGAAAGTAGCAATGAGACGAGATGCTACTCCTTTTGGCTATGTTGATAAAACGGGAGAATGGGCTGGTTATTGTGAAGATATTATTGATGCTTTTGCTGAAAATATTGCTCAGGAATTAAATATTTCAACTGGTGTTAAAGTTATAGAAATTGTCTCTACTCTAGAAAACAGATTTCAATTAGTTCAAAATGGAATTGTACATTTAGAATGTGGTCCGAATACGATTAGGGATGATGTTAAAGGTGTTGCTTTTTCTAATCCTTTCTTTGTTACAGGAACTCATTTTTTAGTGAAAAAAGAAACACAAATAAATCCTGATGATAATTTGGCTGGAGTGAAAACAGGTGTGTTGAGGAATACTACTACTGAAAAGTTCATTCAAACAGAATATCCTCAATCGGAAGCAGTTTATTTTAAAGGTGGTATAGGTATTAATAAAGCTATCGAATCTCTGGTTAAAGGAGAAATTCAGACTTTGGCTAATGATGGGATTTTATCTCTTGGGGAATTGGTAAGACAAAATCTAGATATTAATAATTATAAGTTAGTGCCAGAAGAACCTTTAACTTGTGATTTTTATGGGATGATTATTCCTAATAATGACTCTGGATGGCAAACTAAAATTAATTCTTTTCTTGACGGTGATCAATCTATACCTATTGATAAAAAATGGTTTAAAGATTTATTTCCTTATCAGTTAGAGGGTCTAGATTTTTGTGTGAATCAACAAAAGTAATATAGGGAATAGGGAGTAGGGAGTAGGGAATAGGGAAAAACATTTTTATTATGGCTAATTAATGAGATTTTATATGCAGGGTATTCCAAATATATCAGGACTTACGCAAAACATCTATTAAATTGCGTTTTATGTAGAGGCAATTTCCTACGGAATCCTGCCTCTTACAGAGGAGCAAACGCATTCAGCCGTTAGCGTTTGCGGAGCATGACCTTAGGAAAGCTTTGCGCCAGCAAAACATGAATTGCCTCTACAGGTAGCGTCTATGCGTAAGTCCTGTATATGAAGTACAAATATAGCAATTCCCAAAGTTATTATGAAGTACAGTTATTTTCCTTCTTTTCTATTCTCAGAGAATCAGAATTAGGATTTGCTGAAAAAGTCTTTTTTAAGGAGTAGGGGAGTAGGGGAGTAGGGGAGTAATTTTTTTGCCCAACTATGGGCTAGAAATGCTAACTTTTTGAGCATCAAGAGCTGAAAACCAAAGTATTTCAGACCTAAAAATCCTCAAACCTTTATCTGTCAATGCTTTTATATTTAATCAGCAAACCCTAATTATTAATTGTTTAATTTTCCCCCATTCAATACAACAGTTTCCGAAGTTATGAGGTACATATAGCCATTCCCAAAGTTATTAGTTATAGTTGTTTTCTTTCTTTTCTATTCCCTATTCCCTATTCTCTATTCTCTATTCCCCCAAACATAAAATTTTGTACTTCATAACAACGGGAAGCGCTGTAAAATTTAGCAAACATTTATCAAATTAGTATAATGAATAGAAAAATAAATCTAGCTATTTTAAAAAAACGTCGTGGCAAAACAAAAAAAAGGATACTTTTATGTTTAGGTTCCCTACTATTAGGAACTATTCCCTTTTTGTTAACAACTTTCTCAGCTAAAGCAGCAGAACAAGTTTATTTGAATTACGGTATTTTGAGAATAGGAGTCTCTTTGGCTGCTTTAGAAAATTATGCTGAAACAGGTAAAATTGATGAAGAATTAAAACTTTATCTCCTTTTTGTTAATGCAGAAAATCAAGAAAAATTGCGAAATATCCTCAATTTTCAACTCAAGATTAATCCCATACAACTTGGTCAAGGTTTATATTCTCAAATGGGAGAAAATTTACTGAATTATTTGGGAGAAATGATTCAGGTAGATGGTACAAATGGTGCTGTTGCTATTCGAGAAGCTTTAATCACAACGGCTGAATCTCAAGATTTTACCCCGATAGATTTATTACAGAATTTTTCTGGTCAAATTCAGTTTGACATAATTAAAATCTTGGCGACTAAGAGAGAATTTGTTAGCTTGATTCAAGATACAGAAAAACTGCTACTAGAAGTTCAGCAAATGACATTAACTGCTGCTAATACTGAACCAAAAGTAAATTTTTCCAGATTGCCAGATTTACGCCAACCAGGAAATTTTTATTTCTATCAAGAGACTATTAAACTATACGATAAAAGTCGTCAACGCCAATTTATTGTTAATCTTTATTTACCTGATAATCTACCAAAAAATCAAACTATGCCAGTAGTAATTCTTTCTCCTGGTTTAGCTGCCAAACTTAGTCAATGGCAACATTTAGCAAAACATTTAGCTTCTTATGGTTTTGCTGTGGCAAAAGTACAACATCCAGGGAGTGATTTTAATCATTTTCAAGCTTTTCTGGATGGGGAAGAAAAAGACATATTTCAACTCCAAGAATTTATTAACAGACCTCTAGATATTAGTTATTTATTAGATGAGTTAGAACTGCGAAATAAATCTCAATTTCAAGGAAAGCTTAATTTAAAAAATGTGGGAATGGCTGGTAAATCTTTTGGTGCTTATACAGCATTAGCTTTGGCTGGAGCAAAAATTAATTTTGAACAACTAAAACAAGATTGTTTGCCACAGATTAAATCTTTAAATCCTGCCTTATTTTTACAATGTCGTGCCTTGGAATTGCCTCAAAAAAATTATAATTTGCGGGATGAAAGAATTAAGTCAGTATTAGTCATGGACCCGGTGAATCGGAGTATATTTGGTCAGTCAGGTTTCAGTGATATTAATATACCGATTTTATGGGTTGCAGGTAGCGAAGATCAATTAACTCCGGTGGTAATAGAACAGGTTTATCCTTTTACTTGGTTGCCAGTAAAAGAGAAGTATTTTATGTTAACAAAAGGGGCAAAACATCTGGATTTTAATGTGACTGCTATTCAGGATGTAGAATCTGTAGATGATGACTCTTTAAATCAGTTAGTTAGTGCAAGTTCCCCTGTGATTAAGTCTTATATTAATGCTTTGGGTTTAGCATTTTTTCAGATGTATGTGAGGAATGATTCTGATTATTTGAATTATTTGCGTTCTTCTTATGCTTTAGCTATTAGTGAGGAACCCTATACTTTAGGTTTTTTGTCTACTTTGACTGCAGCAGAATTAACTCAAGTTTTTGCTAGATATGATGAATAATATTAGGGGTGACAAATGTTGGCTACAAATAGTTGAGTTACTATGTACGGAGTCAGGAGTCAGAATAAATAGTTTAAATATCGTTTATTAGAGTACACATCTCCGAAAAATAAATCAAGTTGTGGTATAATAATAATTTTTATTATTTTTAACTATCAATTATGAGGGGTATAAGTATATTAGAACATATCCAAAGTCATCCTCAAGAAGCACAACGTTTATTGGGAATAAAGTATGAGCAACTAGAAAAATTATTAACACAAGCAATAAAATTACATGAAAAACGGCAGGAATTAATAGCAACAAAAAAAGTCCGAATTATTCCAGTGGTGGTGATAGACCACCTAAGTTATCAGCATCAGAACAAATCATTTTAACCTTAACATATTTGAGACATTTGACAACATTTCAACTACTAGGAATTCAATTCGGAGTCAGTGAAACAACTGCTAATGATATATTTAATTGCTAGTGTCCAATAATTGCATAATTATTACCACCGAGCTTGCTAGAACAGGTAAAAAAACTCAAGCGGCCTAGAAATTGTCTCCGAAATTTTAACAGAGTACGAATTAATAATAGATAGTTATGAACAGGCCATAGAAAGACAAAAAAAATATGAAAAAAAAAAGAATATTATTCGGTAAAGAAAAAAAGTCATACGAGAAAAAGTTAGGTAATTGTGTTACCTAATGGTGAAGATATTGTTGATGTCGAAGCTGGAAAACCAGGAAAAAAAAGTGAAATAAATTTTTTTCGTGAAACACAACAAAAATTCTCTCCAAAACAAAAATTTACTGGGGATAAAGCTTACGTTGGAGAATCGGCAATAAAAAAACCTAAAAAAAAGTCCCAAAATAAAGAATTAAGCAGTCAGGAAAAGTCCGAAAATAAAGAGCTTGCTGCGGAAATAATTTTTGTAGAATATATAATTAGATTACTAAAAATATTTCGAGTAGCTCAAGCAAGGTTTAGGCTAAATCCTGATAAATATGTGCAAATAATTATGACTATTTGTGGCCTTGTTAGATTACGAATAGGGACATTTATTTTATAGTATTAAATCAACCTTAATTGAGATAGGAATTATTGAATTTATATGGCTATTTTTGAGTCATTTTTTAATAGTAACTATCTATAATACTGATTTAACCGTAAAAATTAACTATCTTAAGTATTTGCGTTGGCGGAGCCTAGCGGCAGCTATATCTCTCACCAAAAGATAGTTATAGTAAGCGTTCGACTATTTTCGGAGATATCTAGTGAATATCTCCTTTTCTTCAAAGAGAGATAATTGCGTAAAGTATTTTGACTCTCCTTATTATTCGTCACATTCTTTTTTCAAATTGGTATAAATAATACCAGGAGTGATAAATGTTAGCTACAAGTATAGCAATCCTATTTAAGTTGTAATATTTTGGTGATAGGGGTGTTTTATGTTGGGGATAAAACGGTCGTTTGCTGGTGCATAACTATCCTTAATGCCCGTACAAAATCACGAGTTACCAACCAGAATTTACTTATATTTTTAGCTCAAATTAACTATGATAAAAATTATCACGAGCAATGATCGGATTGCTATAGTAGTGGCAAGTAAGAAAGCTTTAATTCTCTAGGATAAAAGGAATAAATATTGAATAAAAAAAGTGGATACATGATATAAAAAGCAGATGCAAGAAAGTACCTTTTTATCCCTGGTTTTGATATGAAGTATAAAATTCTAGGTTTTAGGGAACACTCAACAAGCAACAGGCAACAAGAAAGGAGAAATAACCAACAATTAACTGGCAATAGGCAACAAAAAAGAAAAAAGATAGGTGTACCTAACCCTGACTGAAAAATCCTATACTCTATATTATTCAGGCATTTGAGAATTAGGTGAACAGGAAGGATAAAATAAAATACATCTCTGTTTCTCGTTGTTGGAGGTGACTTGATATAGCAGTTCAATTTTGAAATTTGTCAAATACACAAGTTTTGAATTTTAGGAAATAGGAAATATTAATTTGATAATTGCTAGATTAAGTTATATTAAGTGAATCAATAATAGACTATTTATTTATGCGTCCAAATCTTGGCTATTTAATAATATTCAGTTTCAGTATTGGCATACTTACATTTAATCAATTAACCTCTTTAGCTACAGCTTTTCTCCTAAAAAAATATCCCCGTATAAATACAATTGTCTTTGCTCAAGCAAGTCTGGGTGTGTTGAATGATTTTGCTTTTGTTCCATCTATTTCTCAAACATCAATAAAACAGCTTGCGAGACAACAATTAAATCAAACAACTATTACTGTAGCAATGCCCAGAAATTTTCCTCCACAATATACTGTTGATGAAAATGGTAAACCTGTGGGTTTTGCTATTGATGTTATGGAAAAAATAGCTGCAACGGTAGGTTTGAAACTTATTTATAAAATAGAAGATAATTGGCAAGATGTTGGAAAACATTTGGAAAGTGGTGCTGTAGATTTAGTACCTAATATGGGGATTACAAATAAAAGAAAAGAAAAATTTGCTTTTACTGCAACTGTAGAAACTTTTAATGTTTCCATTTTTGTCCGTCAACATCATAATCACATTCAAAATATAGGAGATTTAAACGAACATCAAGTAGGTGTAGTCAAAGGAAATGTCGCAATTGATTTATTAGAAAAACAACCAGGAATAATTATCAAAATATTTGATACTCCAACTCAAGCTCTTTTACAATTATTGGCAGGAGAAATAGATGCTTTTATTTATCCAGAACCTGTAGTTTGGAAATTAGCAAAAGAAACTAGATTAGATGAAAAAATTAAAGTTGTAGGTAAACCTCTAGTTGAGATTAAAAGAGCGATCGCCGTCCGTAAAGATAATACCCAATTATTAGCAACAGTCAATCAAGCAGTTGAGAGTTTTGTTGATAGTAAAGAATATCAAGAAATTTACATTAAATGGTATGGCAAACCAACACCCTTCTGGACAAATACCCTGATTTTTTGGACGATGAGTGGGTTATTGTTACTTACAGCAAGTTTGATGGTATTATGGCGTTACTATTCCTTACTTCCGTTTTCTCGTCTTCAGAGAGTACAAGCAGAAATTCGTCAGTTAAATGTTCAACTGGAACAACAAGTTCAACAACCCACAGAACAACTAACTACTATTAATTACAAATTACAACAGAAAATCAAAGAGAAAATCAAGCAGAGTCAAAAAATTAGGTCTGCATTACTCAGTAAAAAACAATATCAAAGGTTAATCGAAAATTTATCAGCCATAATTTATCAATTTTCAGATAAGCGGGGCGGAATTTATTATTCATCTCATGTCACATCAGTTCTAGGATATTCTCCTGAATACCTATACGAACATCCCTGGTTATGGCAAAATTCAATTCATCCAGAGGATCTACCCAAAATTAAAGAAGTGATTCAAAAGTTTTCTTTAGGAGAAAATTTTGAGGTTGAATACCGTATTCAAGATGCTCAAAAAAATTGGCACTGGTTTTTTGATAGCTCCATTAGTAGACAACTAGAAAATGATGAAATTATTATTGAAGGGTTAGCTATAGATATTACAGAGCGCAAACAAATAGAAGAAGAATTGATAGAAGCAAAACAGCTTTATCAGACAATTTTAAATCAGACTTTAGAGGGTTTTTGGATTGTAGGTGCTCAAGATAAATCGGAACGTATTCTGGAAGTTAATAATGCTTACTGCCAAATGATTGGTTACACACGGGAAGAATTATTACAAATGTCTATTGCTGATGTAGAAGTAGAAGAAACACCAGAAATAGTTATTCAACATATACAGCAGGTAATTGCTAAAGGTAATGATTATTTTGAAACACGGCATCGTTGCAAAGATGGCAGCATAATAAATATTGAAGTGAATGTTAACTACATACCTAGTAATAATTACTTTGTCAGTTTTCTCCGGGATATAACTCAACGAAAAAAGTTTGAAGAAGCATTAAAAGCAAGTGAGGAACGTTTCCGCAAAGCAATTATCAATGCACCTTTTCCAATTATGATTCATGCTGAAGGTGGAGAGGTGATTCAAATTAATCAAGTTTGGAGAGAAATAACTGGTTATACTGAAAACCAAATTACTAATATCTATGACTGGTTTGAAAAAGTTGATGGCAGGTATGGAAAATATCAAGAAGTTTTACTTTCAGACATCAATAAATTGTACGATATTGACCAAAAATCAGACCAAGGAGAATTTACTATTCAAACTTCTAGTGGAGAAAAAAGGATTTGGGATTTTAGTTCTGCACCTTTAGGTAAACTGCTAGATGGTAGGAAATTGGTAATCTCAATAGCAATAGATATTACTGAGCGTAAACAAGCAGAAAAAAAATTACATTATGATGCTTTTCACGATTCTTTAACTGGTTTATACAATCGTAATTTGTTTAGAGAAAAGGTAGAGAAATCAATTAAATATAGTCAACGTAATTCAGATTATTTGTTTGCAGTTTTATTTATTGACTTAGATCGTTTTAAAATTATTAATGATGGTTTAGGTCATGCTGTAGGCGATCAATTATTAATAGGAATTGCCCGAAGATTAGAAAAAGCTGTCCGTACATCTGATACTTTAGCCAGACTAGGAGGGGATGAATTTACTGTCCTAGTTGAAAACTTAAATTCGATAACAGAAGCCACAGTTATTGCTCAACGTATTAATCAAGAATTACAATTACCTTTTTATTTAGGAGAGAAAGAAATTGTTATTAGTTGTAGTATAGGTATTGCTTTTAATTCTTCGAGATACCATCAATGGTCAGATATTCTCCGAGATGCTGATTTAGCTATGTATCATGCTAAAGAAAATGGCAAAGCAAATTATGCATTTTTTGACCCTCTTATGCAAACTCAAATTAGTAGATTTTTAGAGTTAGAAACTAGCCTAAGATTAGGATTAGAACGTGAAGAATTTATTGTTTATTACCAACCCATTATTAACCTCATTACAAATAAACTTGCTGGTTTTGAAGCCTTAGTGCGTTGGCAACATCCTAGCAAAGGTTTAGTTTCCCCAGCAGAATTTATTCCTGTTGCTGAAGAAACAGGTTTAGTTGTTCCTTTAGGTGAATGGATTTTATGGGAATCTTGTCGCCAAATGAAAACCTGGCAAGAAAAGTTTTCCCAGGCAGATAATTTAAAAATTAGTGTTAACCTATCTGGGAAACAATTACAGCAGAAAAATTTAGTAAAAGTTATCGATCAAACAATAGAAGAAATAGGTATACAACCACAAAATATGAAATTAGAAATTACAGAAAGTATGTTAATGGAAAATCAAACCCAGATTACAGAAAAACTTACACAAATTAGAGAGAGGAATATTAAAATTAGTCTTGATGATTTTGGTACAGGTTATTCTTCATTGAGTTATCTGCATCGTTTTCCAATTAATACTTTGAAAGTTGATAAGTCTTTCGTCAGAAGAATTGGCGATCGCAATGGAAATTTAGAAATTGTGCAGGCAATTATGACACTAGCACATACTTTAAACATGGATGTCATTGCTGAAGGTATCGAAACAGATTTTCATCTCACACAACTCAAATCTCTAAATTGTGAATTTGGACAAGGTTATTTATTCTCTAAACCTTTACCTTCTGAAGAAGCAGAAAAGTGGATTATTGGTTAATATAACTACTCTTCTACTACTTGCAGTTAATGATGAGAACCAGATAAGTTAATTATGAGAATTTCCTAAATAGAATATAAGCTGTTTCTAAATTGAGAATAATTAATAACTTATTTCAATGCTAATATACTTGAATGAATGTTTTACTATTGTTAGGGTATCTAGTAAAACCCAAAAATAAACACCTAATATAGAAATTTTATTCTGATTTCCCATTTCTGGCATCCTAGAATTAAATTATGAAATTATGATTTTAAGGTTGGCGGTTTTTTTATATATTATGGAATAAATTTCCCTAAAAATAAAGTAATAAATTTAACTCAATAGGAGAGGAAAAAGTACTGATTAAGCTCTTAAGTATAGATATATTTCAGCAGTTGATACTCTTTGATTTCCATTTTTTAGTCATTGCAGCAAAGCTAATGTATCTGAGGTTTTTGGATTAATATAAATGTGATCAGACAATATCGATTACTGCAAAACTAAAATACTTTAACCAACTTACAAGAACCTAAACCTAAACAATACAAAAATCAATTCATTTATTACAGATAAAATTTCCTAAAACAAAAGTTCGGGTAACATATAAAAAACTCACTCTTTTATTAATACTAATTATTTATTCTTAGAAAAAATACGATATTTTATAGTAGGAGGTGATACGAAATTCAAAAGAGATAGTTATAGTGTAGAAGTAGGGAGTAAAGGAGTTATAAAAACTCTTTTATCCTCAAGATCGAAACTAAAGTTTCCTCTAACTACTCAAAAAAAATTAATGTGGCAGTATTTTTTGAAACTGGTATAAAAAAAAGATGGTATCAAACCCAGAGTATAATATACCAGGTATTTAAAATCATCAAACAAAAGTTGAGATGAATAAAAATCAGCAAAATAGCAAACTATCTGGAATTCAAAAATTATCTAATTCAATTAGCGAGCGACTAAAATCAAAATTATCTCGTCGGGTAGTGCTATGTGTTTTTACTAGCATTATTGTCATAGAAGGAATTATTTTGATTCCCTCTGTTAAAAGACGAGAAAAAGAACTTCTCTCTCAAATTAAGCAAATGTCCTATGAGAAAGTAGCTTGGATTTTGATGACCTATCCTAACGCTTCAGGGAAAGAACTTGTCAATCATTTATCAGAACTTATACAACCTAATATGCAAATTTTAGGAGGGGATATTTATACTGCTGATGGAGAAAAAATAGGTACATTTGGTGAATCTCCTGAGTTACAACTTTCCAATCTTAGTAATTCTCCGAAATGTTCTTTCAAAAATATTCGGTATGATGACATAATCTGGTCTGGACAAGATATGAAAACAAATTACACTATTGTGATTCGCCATGATGCTTCCAATGTCAGACCACAATTGCTTGCTTATATTTACCGAATTATTGGTTTAGTTATTATCATATCTCTATTTTTAACAATTACAGTTTGGCTATTTTTAGAACTAATTGTAATTAATCCAATTTTACTATTAAGGTCTGACTTGAATAAAGCAGGGGAAGCAATATACAACGATCGAGAACCGCCTACATTTGAGTCAGTTTCTCTTCATAGATAAAGATGAATTGGGAGAAGTAATTAATGCTTTTGAGCTAATGCTTATGAAAATTAATGAAAAATTTGAAGAAAGGGAGGCAACAATCAAACTTCAAGTAAACCAGTTAGAAAAAACTGTAGAACAACTGTCAGCCGCCCAATTGCAATTAGTTAAAACTGAGAAAATGTCAGCTTTAGGGCAGTTGGTTGCAGGAATTTCTCACGAACTTAATAATCCTGTTAACTTTATTCATAGCAATATTAGGTATGCGATAGAATATGTTGATGCCTTGGTAAAAGCAATTAATGTACACCAGCAGGAATATCCTCAAGCTAAACCTTTAATTAAAGATACCCTCTCAAAATTATAAATATAATTCTTAGTTTAAGATTTGCATAAGTTATTAAATTAAATGAAATTTGAAGCCGAGAGAATTACTAATATTGTCGAGAGATTACGGACTTTTTCAGGTTAGATGAATCAGGAAAAAAAATAGATATCTACGAAAATATTGACTCTACTCTATCAGTTTTGCAACATTGTTACCATGATTCACAGGAGATAGAAAATCAAAGTACTAGAAAAATTAATATCGTGAAAGAGTAAGGAAATTTACCCCTAGTTGTTTGTAATCCTGGGGAGTTGAATCAGGTATTTTTTAATATTATTAGTAATGCTATATATGCCTTAGAGAATTCAATGGCAAGGGGAGGAAAAAATCAAAATTCTCAAATTTTAATTAAAACTGAAGTGACAGATAATCAATCGGTAAAAATTAAAATTTTTGATAATGGTTGTGGTATGACAGAGGAAGTACGACAAAGGATTTTTGAACCTTTATTTACTACTAAATTCATTGGTTCTGGCACTGGTTTAGGATTGTCTATTAGTTATTCAATTGTGGTCGATAATCATAAGGGACAATTGATTTGTATTTCAGCACCGGAGGGAGGAAAAGATTTTTTAATAGAAATTCCAATTGACTATAATACCAAAATTTAATGGTAAATATTAATCAACTAAAAAACTATTTTGTTACTTATAATTTAAACTATAATTTTTATAGTTTAAATTTTATTAATGTACTCTCCCTATTAAAATAATATATAATAGTTGAGAGAGTGTTGCATAAGACAAAATGATTAGTGTGTAAGGATAGTGCCCCCCTATTTAGAAAATGGGGCAACCACAAAGGAATTGCCCATATAATTTCATTATCCTGAATTGCAACCCCGTTTAGATAGGATATCAAAACATAGTTTAATATAAAAATAAAGGTTAAAGTCTATGTTATCAACTAATTCAAGTCATCAAGCAGAAATTGAGATAAATAAACATCAGCAGAATAGCAAAAAATCTGCTATTCAAAAGTTATGTGATTCGATTAGCGAGCGCCTAAAATCAAAATTATCTCGTCGTGTAGTGCTATGTGTTTTTACTAGCATTATTGTCATAGAAGGAATTATTTTAATTCCTTCTGTCAGAAGACGAGAACAAGAACTTCTTTCTCAAATTAAGCAAATGTCTTCTGGAAAAGTAGCTTGGATTTTGATGACTTATCCTAACGCTTCAGGAAAAGAACTTGTCAATCATTTATCAGAACTTATACAGCCTGATATGCCAATTTTAGGAGGGGATGTTTATACTGCTGATGGAGAAAAAATAGGTACATTTGGTCAATCTCCAAAATTACAACTTTCCGATCTCAGTAATTCTCCGAAATCTTCTATCAACGATCTTCGCTATGATGACATAATCTGGTCTGGACAAGATATGCAAACAGACTACACTATTGTTATTCGCCATGACGCTTCTAATGTTGGACCAGAATTGCTTGCTTATATTTACCGAATTATTGGTTTAGTTATTATTATATCTCTATTTTTAACAATTACAGTTTGGCTATGTTTAGAACCAATTGTAATTAATCCAATTTTACTATTGAGGTGTGACTTAAATAAAGCAGGGGAAGCAATATATAAGGATCAAGAACCTCCGGAATTTGAGTCAGTTTCTCTCCAGAGAAAAGATGAATTGGGATACGTAATTAGTGCCTTTGAGCTAATGTTTATAAAAATTTCTGAGGCAATTAGTGAACGAAAAAAAGCTGAAGCTGCATTACAAGAAAGTCTACAAAAAGTTGAAGCTTATTCTCAAGCGCTAAATAGTGAATTAGAGAAAGGTCATCAGATGCAGAAGAACTTTTTACCTGCTGAAATTTTGCAACAAAATGGTTGGGAAATAGCAGCTTTTTTTCAACCTGCGAAACAAGTTGCTGGTGATTTTTATGATGTTTTTGAGCTTTCTAATAATACAGTTGGGTTGGTAATTGCTGATGTTTGTGACAAAGGAGTAGGAGCTGCATTATTTATGAGTTTATTCCGCAGCCTGATTAGAATTTTTTCTGGTCAAAATTCAGTTGAAGAAATGAAGAGTTTTTTAGTGAATAAAGATAATAATCATCCTTTAAAAGCTGTCGAATGTACTAATAATTATATTGCTAAAAATCATGGTGATGTAGGAATGTTTGCTACCCTTTTCTTTGGAGTTTTAGATATAAATGACGGTAAACTTACTTATATTAATGGTGGGCATGAACCCCTATTTATTCTTGATGCGATGGGAGGAATAAAGCAGGAGTTAAATTCTACAGGTCCAGCAGTAGGAATGTTACCAGATATGAATTTTACAATTGAAGAAACTGTCTTAGAACCTGGAGAAATATTGTTGGGTTACACGGACGGTGTTCCCGAAGCTCGTAATAGTCAAAGTGAATTTTTTACCAATGAAAAATTGCGGTTACTTGTAGAGAAAAAATTTACTTCAGCAGAGTCTGTACTCGAAGAAATATCTACCAGTGTTTTAGAGCATACTGGTAGTGCTACCCAGTTTGATGATATTACTTTGTTAGCTGTACAGCGACTAGCTTAATATATAGCAATTACTACCTTGTGTATCACCTCTCACGGGGTGACAAGCAAGCTATAAGGTAGGTAATTATATATTTTTAGACAATCAATTGAATAATACTTCAAGTAAAAAAGAAAACTTATTTAGAATGGGGGGTCAAGTACCAACGCGGTACTGCTGAGGAGACGCGACGCTAATGAGTTGGGATTCCTCTCCTCTACTTAAATTTGACTATATTTTTAGTAAGTATAAAGTATGGAAAACCAAATCGGTTATAAAACTGATTCCCTCAGAGTCTCCATCAAAGTTAGATAAGAATACTGTAGAGACATTACATAGAATGTCTCTACATTCTATTTCGCACCTATATCTAATGCAGCAAATACACAGAAATTGGCAGAAGCTTATAAGTAAGGTAAATCTTTATGTTATTCTATAGTAATTGATTGAGGACCTTCACTTTTCCCATTATTTGCTTCTTTGGTAGAATCATTAGTATAACTATAACCATTCTGCTGCTCAAGCCAAGTTTTAACAGGGTCATCATTAAGATTTAATCGAAGTACACCAGAGAAAAAGCCTCCGAAGAACGCAACTGGCTGTTCAATCAATTCTTTCACAACTGGGGTCAATTCATCTAAGAACATAGAGTTTTTCCTCTCGCTAATACTATAATTTCTAAGCAAATTAAATATTTACTCGTATTCTAACGTAGTCAATATGTAAGTATCATCTAGTAAAAGTTCAATTAATATCATGTTCAGTTAAACAGTTACATAACCCATTTGGTATCTTTGCGGTGATTAAGTTTTTTCCACAGTAAGGATAGATCCGGAAATGTAGAGAGGGTATACGAGAAAAAGTTGAAAAAATACTTGAATACTTTCTATCCCCATCCAAGGCAAACGCATATTGTGAATAAACTGGAGAATATTCTCAATAAACTACGCTTTATTGTCCTAGGGGACACTGTAGTCATACACCAGATCGATACATTCATGTAGCCCAGATATGTTTAACTTCGGCAAGGGGGCAAGAAATGTCCTCTTGATATCCCTAGTCCCATAGCTCTACTGATTACCGAAGCATGAAGCAACTATGGGCAAGGGATAGTAAGAGAGCCGACTCGAGGCTAGAGTAGCCGGGGATAGTTCATAGCTATACCTGTTTTACTACATTAGCTGTTCAGTGCTAACTTGGCCTCTTGAGCTACCTGCTCAAATGAGTCGTTGGCCAACTGTTCTATAACTTGTTTTGCTTCTAGACCTCCTAACCGATGTAAAGCTTGTACAAGTCTATAGCGAATTTGCCAGTCACTATGGACTGCAAAAGGTTTGAGTAAAGGAATAGCGGCTAAATTTCCTAGTTCCCCTAAGGCACTAATGGCCATAGTCTGTATTAGTTCATTGTCTGATTTCAGAGCATCTTCTAGTAAAAATAATGCTTTTGGTTCTCCCATTTCTCCTATTGCTGCAACTATACTAACTTTCACTAACCATTCTGGAGTGTTCTGATATAACTTTTGCAGGTCGTCAAAAGCTTGGGTGATTTTTAATGCTCCTAGAGCATCTGCTGCTGCTGCTTGGACATCTGGTTCAGGATCGTTGAGCAGACAGTCACGCAATATTTCCTCGGATATTGTTAAGTTTTGTTCTCCCAAGCTTGACATTTGACTTACCGCAGCGTAACGAACACGAGTATCTTCGTCTTTGATTGGAGTTTGAATTAATTCAAAAGCCTTCTCTGGTCCTATTTGACGTAATTGATTAACTCCACGCAGGCGATCGCCTAATTCTTCAGATCTTAGTAGTTGCTGAATTGAATCTGGGGTAACACTCATTTCCATAAATTGTATTGTTTGAATTTTTTGAAGCTCTCTACCCTTAAATATTGCGATTATCAATATTTCTTTTTTTACCTACAAGCATACCTTATTAGTAATTTTAATCAATACTCTATTGTGAACAAATGCTCAGTATAAGGCTTAATCTTATCGCAATGTAAATTATCATTTCTATAATTAATTATTACATTTGTTTATTTTTGCTCCCCTACAATAAATTGTGTTGAATAATATCAAAATTACTCAGTTGCCATAGCTCTAATAATATCTCCACGAGTTAGTATACCAATCACTTTGCCATTTTCATCCAGCACTGGCAACCGATGAATATTACGCTCATGCATAAGTTTAGCTGCTGCTGAAAGTAGTTGGTCAGGTGTAGTAGTTAGAGGATTTTTAGTCATTACTTCTCCAACAGTTTCCCCCAAAGCTTTATGAATTTCTTTTTCATAACGAGCTGGATTTTCTAGAAAAATAACACTATCTAGCAGCATAATATAAGGTGGAGGAGTAGCTCCACTTTCTTGCCACATTAAATCTGTTTCTGATACGATCCCAACTAATTTTCCGTTTTCATTGACTACAGGAAGACCACTAATACGTTGTTCTGCCAAAATTTTAATTGCTTCTTTCAAGGGCATTTCTTCTGTAACAGAGATTGGATTGTAGCTCATGACATCTGATACAATTTTGTTTTTCATAGTTACCTCTGCAATTTTTTTCTGGTTAGACTAATGATGATAGTTATAAAATAAAAATACTAAGTACAAATTTACTTTTTTACTTCAATAGTAATTATAAAAGTAAAGTACAACGTAATATAGCATCGCATCTTGATTAAATCAAAGCTTACTGATAATTGAGGTCTAAATAGCTCTCCTTCTAGGACAGCTTCAGGTTTTATTTATTATAAATTTATCGTAGCATTAAACAATAAAATTTTTTCTATGCCCATCTATGAAATGAAAATACAAAGCACACACAGTCAGTACAAACTGCTAGATTTAGCTACTCGTATCGGCAGATTTGTACTTAATAGCATTATTAGAGCATGGTTATAGATAGAGAAATTTTTAGTCGTAATGATACTTACAAATATTGCATACCTAACTCATAATCCTAACTTTCCTTGGGCCTAAAAACTAAATTCTATAGCCAGACAAGCCCACGCAGAGGGTATGGGCAGCCATAGAAAGGTTTTATCCAAACTACAGAGCTAAGGTGGTAGGTAAAAAGAGCTATCCAAAATTCAAAAAATACCAAGTAATACCAAATTGATAAATTTTTGCTACAAATATTTAGGTTACTACTTAGGAGTCAGGAGACAGGAGTCAGGAGTCGTATGGGAATAGCTTATGTACCATTTTTTAGGTAATAAATCATCTTTTTTGTCAAATATACATATCCTGTAAAGTCTTTTTTTTGCCCTTACTATTCGTAACATTCTTTTTTTAAACTGGTATAAGAGACTCAGTAGACTACAAAACTAGCAGATGGAAATTATCAGAAAATAGATACTATTTAACTTTCAACGATGGATTCAAAGCAGGCACTTTTAAGCTATGGGGTAGTCAAAACCTTTATTTCTATTCAGTAGGTAGTGTCGTGTCAAGCTTGAAAATGTGGATTAAAAAACCTAACCCCCCAACCCCCTTCCCTACAAGGGAAGGGGGGGAATTTCTCCCCTCTCAAAAGCAGGAGAGGGGCTGGGGGAGAGGTCTTCAAGGTTACTCGCTCCTAACCCACCATTTTAGTCTTGACACGCCAGTAGACAAAATTATTTGTGTATTTGCTGTGTATTTACTAATCAGCTATGTTCCCTTTAAATCTTAGCTATTGCCTTCTTGCCTACCACCGCCAAAATATTAAATTAATTCTGTCCAGGTACTTAAATCAACCAAATCAGAGTAGTAAGAATACACGACAGTTATTATCAGGACTTACGCAAAGACACTATATAGAACCCCTAAGCGTATCTTTTGTTGAAAAGTAAAGCCTTCAGGAAAGCCGTTTGAAGTAGCTTAATAACTGTAGGGGTTCAGGAGACCAAAAAATTACGAAAAATGGCTGCCAGAATCATCAAACCCAAATGACTGTTGGACTTGCAACTTGTTAAATAGATACCAAATGGCTTCTATATAGTGTCATCCATAAAGGTTTATCTATTTAGCGATCCCTTGAAAAAAATATAAAAATTAAAAAGCTTAAGTCAAGTTACTTGATATTATTTGGTATACTAAATCAGTATGTCGAATAATTATTTATCAATATATTTAAGATAAATTTTAATTATTTAAAATATTGCTAGTATTTAATAAGTAGCCAGAAAAATTATACCCTAACAAATCTTGCCGATCATCTAGAAGAAGTTAGCCACGATCAAATTAACCGTTATTTAAAAAGCATTGATTTAGGGGCAGAAATTTTGTGGCAAAAGGTCCGGGAAGAAATTATAACTACTGAAGATGGTTATTTAATTTTTGATGATACAGTTATCAATAAAAAATATTCCCCAAAAATAGCACTTGTTCGACGTCAGTATAGCGGTAATGAACATAGGGTAGTTCGTGGAATAGGAATAGTTAACTGCTTATATTTTAATCCTCATTCTAGTTCAATTCTGGATTATAGATTATCGTATTTATGATCCAGAGAGTGATGAAAAAAGTCAAATAGATCATGTAGAATAAATGATGGTTAATGTAGTAAAAAAGAAGAAAATACCAGTAAAAACAGTATTAATGGATAGCTGGTATGCAACCCAAAGACTCATGGCCTTAGTGGATAATTTAGGTGAAATTTACTATTATCCGTTAAAAAGTAATCGTTTAGTAGACGATACCGGAGGTATAAAAAAATATCAAAAACTGAAAGAATTAACATGGAATGAGTGGGAATTAGTATCAGGAAAAATTATTAAAATTCAAGGTTTTCCTAGAGATAAAAAAGCGAGTGCGTAATTCTGAGGTCTCCTCAGAATGTAAGACGCACTCAAGACAGTCAAATTATTCTGGGTTACTGTTTCCACAAACAGAACAGAATATATTGCGACTAACGACCTGAATCAATCCTGTAATGATGAGGTAGAGTTTGAAATCCAAACTAGATGGAAAATCGAAGAATTTCACAGAGAAATTAAACAATTAACTGGACTGGAGCGTTGTCAATGTCGTTTGAATCAAATCCAAAGAAATCATATTGCTTGTGCGATGTTAGCTTGGAATTATTTGAAGAAATTGGCAACTATTATTGGTCAAACTATCTATAAGCTTAAGCATCAATTATTGTCTAAGTATCTATTCTCTGAACTAAAATATCCTTCAATCAAAATCACACTTATTTAACTTCTTAAAAGTTGAGTTTTGGTTAGAAAATTTAGGGGGGCGCATTAAAATTTAACTGGCGTTAGCGGAGCTTTGCGTAAGCAATCGCTCTCTTTGTCATGCGCTATATATAGTGTCTTTGCGTAAGTCCTGATTATGTTCAATTTCTTATAGACCATACTAGGGAAGAAAGTAAGCCACACAGGAATTTAAGTAAGTTTAGATGTTGGTTTAAATCATTTCTATACAGATTCTCACTGTGAAAAAGTAGATAATCCGAAATTTTTGAGAAAAGGCGAAAGAAAAATCAAAAAATTAGAGCGTCGTTTATCTCGTACCCAAAATAGGAGAAGAAGCAGAAATATATTAGGCTAGGTACAGAGCATCTTAAGGTATTACGCAAGAAGTAACGAATGGTGCTCAAAGTTAGCACAGCGAGTCATAAAGTCTAGCGACTTGGTAGCGATTGAAAACCTGAAAGTGCGTAACACGATCAAAAACTGCTAACTAGCTGAGTCGATATACAGATACAGATGCAGCATGGTACAAATTTAGAGAATAGTTGGAATATTTTGGCAGTATTTATGGTGTAGTTGTGGTAACTGTAGAACCTCCATATACTTCTCAAAATTGTTCTAACTGCAATATTCTTGTTGTCAAAAATCTCATTACCAGGACTCATAATTGCTTCCATTGCGGTTATATTGCCGACAGGCACCAAAACGCAGCAAAAAGCATACTTCAATCCCCATTGAAAAAACTATCAACTACTTTGGGGCACAAGGAAAGTAACGCCTTTGGAGAGATTTGCCTCTGCTCAGATGGGAAAAACCAAACTAAGTAAGTCAACTCAAAGACAGAGGAAAGTCTCGTAGTGGTGTGGGAATCTCCCTAGCTTTAGCACGGAGAGGATGTCAAAATACAGAATAAAGCTATATTAAAAAGTTGAAGTTATGACTAATGTCAATATCTGAAGGCCAAAAACAGGAAATTAACTCTAGCGATCGCTATGTATTTGTTTGCCAGAATCAGTCTTGTCTGCGCCACAACTCTCAAGAAGTCCTAGAGACCTTCAAAGCTGAGACCGAAAATTTGGTTGATGTCAATATTGAGGCCAGTGGTTGTCTTGGCCAATGTAGCACCGGCCCTACAGTACGAGTTATCCCGGATGAAATTTGGTATTATCGAGTCAAACCTAATAATGTCCCATTAATAGTTTTACAACATCTCAAGGGCAATAAACCTGTAGATGATATGCTCAACCCTAGGATGCATCCTCGTTTTTATTGATTAACAAATAATAGAAACCTATACTCAATATCCTAAAGTCTTTTAACCGCCGAGAAAACCCATTCCTGAATTAATTTATTAACTTGCTCAGGAACTTCGTCATGGGGACAATGACCTGCTTTTAAGAAGTATTCTGTTAAGTGAGGATAATATTTGCGAAATTGGGCACTCCTGCTTTGGCTTTTCATCCAAGGGTCAGCTTCTCCCCAAAGGGTAAGTAGGGGACAGTTTAACTTACTTAACAAAAAATCAACTTTCTGGCCAGATGGTGTCTTAAACATAGAAGCAAAGACTTTAGCTGCACCAGGGTCGCAAGAAGGTCGATATATATCTTCTATTAGTTGCTCTGTAATAGCGCTCTGATCTAAATAAACTTTCTGTAGTGTTTTTCTAATATTGCTACGTCGTCGCGTCCATTGAAATAATAAAAAACTAGGTAATTCTTGTAACAGTAACCATTTTGTGCTTTGAAAAATAACTTTTCTCCACAAGGGAGGTTTAGGAGTGGATTGAGATTCAGTAAATGGTCCGGCACTGTTAATGAGTATTAAACCTGCTGCAGAAGTTGGATATTGAGCTGCTATACATAATCCTGTATAACCTCCAAGAGAATTTCCTGCTAAGACTACCGATCTACCAATGACTTCGGTAATAAAGTCATTGATCTGTTCTTGCCATAGCTGGCCACTATATTGCCAGTTTGGTTTGCCTGAACGTCCAAATCCCAGTAAGTCAATAGCCCAAACTTGAAAAAACTGGCTGAGACCTGCAATATTTTTGCGCCAATGGTCTGTGGATGCTCCAAAGCCATGTATTAATAGTAAGGGTGGGTCTTGTTGTTCAGGCTTACCTGCAGATAAGTAGTAGATTGGCTGATCCCGCCATTGCCAATAACTACCAGGAACTGTAGCTGTGGTAAGCACTGATTTAGTTAACATATATTAAAGACTATAAACATTTATTAAATTACATTAAATACTATATCAAAAATTAAATGGGATCGAATTATCTTAATTTACAGAATGTTTATCATCAATGATCCCAATAAAAATATAAGGAATCAGGATACAAGAGTCAGAGTCAAAATCAATCTTTGCTTGTGGGTTCAAACCAAAGTAATTATAGACATGACAAGTGACTGTAGCGATATTTGACCGCCCATAACCTCTAGTTAGAAGTTATCTTAATACCCTGTAGAACCAATTTGGGATCTTGGGATCAATTTAAGAAAGATATGAGGAGATTGAGAGATAGGGAGTATTTTTCAACTCTAGATAGATAAATAAACAGGCTAATTTAGAGATTAGACCTTTACTATGTAATCTTTTGATGCTATTTTTATAGTGTTTTTTGCTCCAGTCCCAAGAATAGATATTAGATCCTCCAAGTAGAACATCTCCAAGAATTTGCACTAATTCTGCTTAGGTACTTTATTTTTATTAAGAGTTTTGATACTATAGGAAACATGAGGGCAGCGATGCTCAAATAAAAGCTTTTTGAACTGTAGAGGAGATTAACAACTCTTGACAGAAGTAGTTGTTGAATATACCCCATACAAAGGCTAGGGAGTTTTTTAAGTGATTGCTATATCATCACGTCCACGTCAAATAGGTCAAAATTGGGTGACAATTAGCTTCGCTTCTACCCTCTATTTGTGTCCGATCCTCGATCTGCTACTGGCGGATGTTCCTAAACACTGGCATCCAGAACTGCGATTAGGATTACAAGAGGCGTTAGTAAATGCGACAAAGCATGGGAATAATTTAGACCCCACTAAAACAGTTTTAGTCCGTTTTTCAATTGTCAAAGACCACTACTGGTGGGTGATATCAGACCAAGGTCCTGGTTTTAAACCACCTTGTAGACCCAACCAAAATAACCAAAAAATTGCAGATGATGATCCGGAAAACTACACAGATTGTGATGATGAAAAAGAATGTGGTCGAGGAATATACATTATCTACCAAGTTTTCGATTATATTGAATGGAATTCCAAGGGCACAGAGTTAATGCTGTGCAAAAAGGTAAGGAATAACTCTAGATTGCCCTTGGTGCGATGAATAATTAATTTAACTTAAACTAATTAATTCTTCTGAGAACCATGAGTTGGACATGGTGGTGCTGATATTGATCGATCTAACCACCTAATTGCTTGGTTTAGACGTGCGATCGCCTCGGTGGGCTGACCCTTAATCAGAAAAACTAAGGCAGCTACAGTTAGTTCTAATGCACGAACTTGGCGATTAGACTTGAGTCGATGCCAGTCTCTTTCTGGTATAGCAAGTCTTTGGGCTAAAGCTTGAGCCAGCTCTAATGTACTATATTCTTGTAAACCTCTATGATTAGAAGTCTCTAATTTGTTAGCCATAGTTGCAGGAGTTGATTTAGAATCGAGCATATCTACCTAGATAATGTGTTCCACTAAACTTACTATACTTAAGTATGCCAGCATGAATCCTTCTCCAGAAGATTCTCCAAAAAAATTAAATGATGAGTTTTCAAATGATGTCCCAGTTAATCAGGAATTAAAAGTTTCAGAGATGGAGCTGGCACAAGCATTGGCAGAGGTAGAGCTTAAGCTTGCTGCTATAAAGGAACGTTATTCTCAAGTTCAGTATTATCATAAGCGCAAAGCAGAACTCCAGTATCATTTGGAAGAAGTACGACTGGAAGTACGTCGCCAGAAAACTCATAAATTGCGAGAAGAGTTACAACAGATACAGACAGAACTCGAAATAATAGAATTGAACTTAGAAAGCAGTTTATTTGGTTGGAACAGCATAAAAACACCATTTTGGCAAGCTGTTAGATTTGGAGGTTTAGGAATTGTGATAGGTTGGCTGTTAAAATCCTGTTTTGGTTAAGGTTACCTTTTTTGTCTATAAATCTCTGTTGTGATAGATCTAAAGTATCTTTAAATTCGTAAACAAATTAAAATGTTATGGCGATCTAACTTACTACTGCTTGTTACAGCTTAAAAACATATAATATTCTAGTCAAACATATACAAAATGTTGAAGATATAAAACAATGACAAATTTGGAGAAAGATTAGGAGTCAGTTTAAAAACAAGTACAGTGTTAGAATTGCGCTGGAAAGTTAAAAGCAAAACGCACAATTTCCGATAATCCCTACTAAACAGAAGTAAATTTAGCTGTAGGAAGAGGATTAAAATCTCACCCCACCAGACTAAAAATTGTACTATAATTTTTATAGTTTAACTATATCTAAGCCGAATATTTTTATAAGATTGCCTGGCTGTAACAGGTTTAAACTGAGTATCTACAAACTGTACAGGATAATAAGTCTCAATCCACAAATGAGCTCCACAAGGTAAAGGTGTATAAGGTTTATAAACTATACGACACGGACCATGTATTTCCATTTGATAACCCATGTCGTTATGATTTGTCTGTTTCAAGATGATTACTGGTATCAACTGCTCGGGAGTCATTTTAGGATCGTTTTTAATTCTCTCGTTATTAGCTTTAATTTTGTGTTGATTAACATGAATCTTGGTTGGATTCTTTCGTTGTCTTTTACACCATAAACTTTCAGGACCTCTGGTCCCTGGTATGACAAAAGGCATTTTGCCATATAGAGGAATTTTCCAAAATCCTTTGTGTTTGTAAGCGCCTTTAATTCTACCTTGAGAAAGTAGAACTCTAACTCGTTGACAACAAATACCTAATAGGAAAGCTGCTTCTCTAGTTCCAATAATAGTCATTTATACTATAGCGCTATAGTTTTAAATATACGGTTTATTATAAATTCAGATAAAAAATTATAACTATCAGCTCAATAAATTATGTAGCAAGTGTTACATAATAGTCCAAAACTGGTATAACTTATACAAATAGATAGGTGAAATAAATTTAGTCAAAATATATGTATCTGTGAGCTAGTTAAAAAGTAATGTGTAATTAATTCTCCAGAGGTCAAGAGTATATTGAATGATTTACGAGATATACTTTGTTAAAGTTTGGATAGGATTAAATAAATGACAAAGCAACGAATTGCAGAAATATTAAGAAGCGGTCAACCTGATGCAAAAGTTACAATTAAAGGATGGGTACGCACTAAGCGAGAGTTGAAAGAATTTGCTTTTGTAGAAGTTAATGACGGTTCATGTTTGGCTAACCTACAAGTAGTATTAAATCCCGATCTACCAAATTATCAGGAAAGTTTGCAGCAGATGAATACAGGTGCTTCTGTGGAAGTGACTGGTATTTTAGTGGAGTCGCCAGCAAAGGGACAAAGAATTGAACTGAAGGCACAAAGCGCGATCGCTTATGGTGATGCCGATCCTGAAACATATCCTTTGCAGAAAAAACGTCATTCTTTTGAGTTTCTCCGCACTATTGCACATTTGCGAGGACGCACTAATACTTATGGGGCAGTTTTTCGAGTGAGAAATTCTTGCGCTAATGCCGTTCATCAATTTTTTCAAGAAAGAGGTTTTTTGTGGGTTCATACTCCTATTATTAGTGCTAGTGACTGTGAGGGTGCGGGGGAAATGTTCACTGTTACTAATTTTGATTTAAAGAAAATTCCTCTCACAGAAAAACAAGATGTTGATTTTAGTCAAGATTTTTTTGGAAAGCAGTCTTTTCTAACAGTAAGTGGGCAGTTAGAAGCGGAAATTATGGCAACTGCTTTTAGTAATGTTTATACGTTTGGTCCGACTTTTCGAGCAGAAAATTCTAATACTTCTCGACATTTAGCTGAGTTTTGGATGATTGAACCTGAGATGGCTTTTTGCGATTTGGAAGGGGATATGGATTTGGCGGAGGAATTTTTAAAACATATTTTTAAGTCTGTTTTGGAAAGTTGCCCAGAGGATATGGAATTTTTTAATAAACGGATTGATAAGACTGTTTTGGAAACGGCGGATACGATTATTAATAATAGTTTTGAAAGGATTAGTTATACTGAGGCTGTTTCTTTGTTGGAAAAGGCGGATAAAAAGTTTGAGTATCCGGTAGAATGGGGTTTAGATTTACAGTCGGAACATGAACGTTATTTGTGTGAGGAGTTGTTTAAAAAACCTGTTATTGTGACTGATTATCCGGCAAAAATCAAGGCTTTTTATATGAGGTTAAATGATGATGGTAAGACAGTTAGAGCAATGGATGTTTTGGTGCCGAAGGTAGGAGAAATTATTGGTGGTTCCCAGAGAGAAGAACGTTTAGATGTTTTGGAGAGGCGGATAGATGAACAGGAGATGAATAAGGAGGAATTATGGTGGTATTTGGATTTGCGTAGGTATGGTACTGTGCCTCATGCTGGGTTTGGTTTGGGATTTGAAAGAGTGGTGCAGTTTATGACAGGAATGGGGAATATTAGAGATGTAATTCCTTTTCCGAGAGCGCCTTTAACTGTGGATTTTTAAAGTTATATCCTGTGCGGATAATTAGAGATAAAAAAGTTTTTGTTTGTAGTTGGGCTTTAGCCCGAACTGTAGATAGGGCTAGAGCTTTACTACAAGCTTTCATTATAACTATTTAACCGGACATGATATAAGGTTTATTTACACCTATCTACTTATGGATAAATTTGTCTGTCTATTTTTTAGTTTTTCGATTACTTCATTAGCTTTAATATCATAGCCTTGATTGGGTTTTTGTTCGTGAAGTGTAACTAATAAGTCTATGTAAAATTGATAGTAATTTTGAACTGTCGCGAAATCGGATTGAGACAGGTTAGTAATAATAATCTCTGTATAAAGTTCTTCGATAATTTTGATAGCTGATTCGATTTTTGTTAATGCTTCGTTTAAGTTACCTTGGTTGTATCTGAGAACTGCTAAATTATAGAGCGTATTGGCAATACTCCCTCGATCTGGAATTTGTTGGAATAAGTCTAGGGATTGGTTGAAATAATCTAGTGCAGTTTGTTTTTTTTCTAAAGCATTGTAGACAAGACCTATATTATTTAGAATCATAGCTTCCCCTAAAACACTTTGCATTTTTTTGAACAAGTCTAGGGATTGGTTGAAGTAATCTAGTGCAGTTTGTTTTTCTTCTAAAGTATCGTAGACAAGACCTATATTATTCAGAGTTATCGCTGCCCATATTTGGTAGTTTGTTTTTTGATAAAGTAGTAGTGCTTGCTCAAAAATTTCTATTGCTTGTATTTTTGATGTTTTTGTTTCTTGTTTGAAGAGTTTATTCCCTTGTCGATATAATTTGTTTGCTTCGAGGCTGAGTTTTATCTCTATAAAAATTCTGATTCCACTGAAAATCACAGAGAATGCTAACAGATAAAGAATGATATTAGCTGGAGTCAGATTATTCGGATCATGCAAAATAATTGATAAGATTACTAAGACAAATAAAGAACCAATAACATTAACAAGCGTAGAAGCATTAATAAGTAAGACAAATAAAGAACGAACTGGAAAATGTTTTGCTCCTAATCTGAAATTAATGAACGACATAATTTTTGGTATTTTTCTAACCGCAAATTTTGATAAGTAATTAACTATGCGGAAGAATCTTGAATCCTTGTCAAGAATTATACTGATTGGGAATATTACTACCATTACCATGATTGAAAAATAAAGAATCGGCAATATTTTATAATGATCGATAAAAACAAACAAGCTAATTATTAAAAACCAAGAAAAAATCATAGTATATACTATCAGAATTATAACCAGAAATGTAAATACTATTCTGGTTATAAAATTATTAGATTCGAGAATTGAATATTTTTGTGAAACTAATTTTATTGGCTCTACAATATACTGTAAGAAGTATAGACAATAAACAAAGCAAAATAGTCTTTGATCGTCAAAATCAATATCAAAAAATGTCCATATTAATACACAAATACACAGATTAATTACTATATGAATACCTATACTAGAAAAAGATAACTGTCGCTGTCGAGGTCTAGTTGAAAAATCCATAGATTTACACCTTTTTTGATAACTAAAATTTTGAGAAAATTCTATTTCAAGAGACTTGAAATATATAGGATTTTAAGTAAGGAGATTACTCGATCTTTAGGTAGTCAGTAATTACTATTAAGAATAGTATAAAATCCGGTTGAACAGTTGTCATTGCGACGATTGTTGCAATCTCGCGAAACCCCTGAGATTGCTTCCTTCCACGGAGTGTAAGTCGCAATGACTTAGGTATAGTAATTATCCGAATTTTATATAAGAACTTTGTCATGGAAATTTTTACCGTTATTTCCTACAATATTTCAAAATTTTGGTAAATAATTGCTGAAATGTTTATGTGTTAAAGTCTACAAGCATCTACGCGAGAAAAGAACAACCCCATTCGTTCAAAAAGTGTCCCCCCCTCACGATAGCCCACAACAGCTCCCCAAGGTAAATGTCCTACATCAGAAGTATTTGGATTAACATCCCAAACCCCTTTCCATTTAGGTGCTTTGTGCCAACCCACTTTCTCTCCAAAAGCACTCTTATATTTTTTGTCATATTCTGTTGTTGCGCCAGCCAGTTGATAGACTTTCCAAACGTACCAAGTACGACCTAAACTATAATAAATTTTCGTTTGGATAGAAAAGCCAAACTTACCGTTACTATGTTTTAACCAAAGTTGGTCAATCGTACTCAAATCCTTGCAGGATAAATTGTTTAATTCTTCTCTCCTCATTGGCACTAGCCGTTGTGATAACAATTGACCTGCTATTTGTAAAATTAAGGTTCCCGTCTCCTTGTCTGCTTCTTCCCATTTTCCTGCTGCTAACAAATCACGCAGTCTTGTGTAATCAACTCCCACTTCCGAAACTAGAGGTACATAATCAGGAATTGCTTCACCCCGATACTCCTCAAACAAATTAATAGGTATACCCCAGTGAACAATATCAACTGCATCATCTGTTTCTACCCTTTCGACAACTTGCTGAGTAGTTGACTTTTGTGCGTCAGACAAACTTTCTTTTTCCGATTCTAAACTTTGGATTATTTCTAGAGCGCTCATCCCATGAACTGCGACAACTTCACCCCTAACATCTACAACTGGCGCTCCACTCATTCCATCGACATTCAAAACTTGATAATAAACTCCATAACCCTTTGCCCACCGATATAAACCCGAAACAGTGCCAGAAACAAATTTGGGTATCAACTCCTCACTCTGCATTGGGAAACCAGAAATATAGACGCGACTACCCGTTTTCAGATTTTCGGAATTACCTATTTTTAAAGCAGGATAATTGCATTTTTTTCCCTCTGGTTGAAACGTGACTAAAGCTAAATCAATATTTCTAGGAAATATTTTTATACTACTAATATCCCAGACTTTTTCATCATTAGTTTGTAATATTTTCTCACCGTCTTTTTTGACAAAGTTAGCTGTAGTTACTACAGTACAAACATCTGTTTTTCCAGATACAAAAAAACCTGTTATATGCCCAGATTGATTTCTAGAGGATAGTTTGACAATACTCAGTTCTAGTTGAGAGGCAATTTTTTCTGGTGATAATTCTCTAGAACAATTTGTCAGAGTTAGTGCTAGGAATATTAGACCAAGGATTCTTGGTAAAAATTTCATCTTTTTCATAATTTGGGAAGTCTGATTATTACTATTATACTTACAACTACAAAATAGCTTATTCCTTAACCTAGGAGAACTTTGAATAAGCCAGATTTATAGAAATAAAATGTTAAGATTCGACCATAATAGTAATTGATTTTTAATCTATAGCGTTTTTATTTGAGATGGGAAACAGAGTATTAAAAAGCTATGGAGGTTTGGGGAAATAGGCAATGGTAAAGAATATGAAACAGCATTAAATATTGAAAAACCTAAGGGAATAGGTACTCAATCAGTATGCTTTTTTATTAGAAAAAATCAGAATCTAGATTTACATCTCATTTGAAAATACTATAGAGTAAGTATTTTTGTAAAAAAATGCTACGTTGAGTGCTTACCGCTTCTTTAAGTAGTATAAGATTTTCCAAATTTAACTTGTTAATAACTGTATCAAGTCATCAGTTATCGGACAACCTGTTTCCCTTTCAAAATGAAGAAACATCGGACTAAAATTCGCCTCTAAAAAAATATATTCTCCATTAGGTTTAAATCGCCAATCAATACCAGTCCATTTCAAACCGAATATTTTGGTAATAGCTAAACATTGTCTTTTTATATCTTCTGGTGTTTCTAAATAAATTAATTTTGCCTGTTTATCTTCCCGAAAATCTAAGGAACTACTCCGAATTTCAGCAGAATAAACTTTTTCTCCAATCACATAACTGCGAATATTTGTACCGGGAATATATTCTTGGATAGTTACTGGAGAAATACTTAAAGCTAAATTCATTCGATTGATTTCTAGATGTTCTTTAGTTAAAAGCTGAGTATGAGAACCACCATAAACAGGTTTAAAAATTACATCCAGATAAGATTGAGAGAAATTGATAATTTCCTCAGCATCATTAGTAACTAATGTAGCTGGAATAGTCACACCTATTTTGTTTGCTGAACTTAATTGTAATGGTTTCTCTTTATGAAATTCATAAGCTTCCCAACCATTAACCCATTTTTCCGGAGTACACCGCATAAAAGAGCGTAACAAGCCAGTTGCATCATTAACTGCTATTGTCTGCTGATATGAATCGGTTAATTGAGGAACATTTACTCCAGAAAAAGTCCGCCAAAAAATTTTATTTATATCTGCTAAATCCCATTGTCTGCCATCTGGAAATGTTAAACATCCTGTATGAGTAATAGGTTGCCAAGAGATTTTTAATTTGCTCGGAAATAAACGAGTATCTAAATATTCAACTGTTATTCCTTTTTCTGTGAGAGATTGTTTGAGGTGAGCAGCATGAATATCTTCATCATTACCCAAAATTAAAATTTTCATAAGTTAACCAAACCCAATTATGTCTAATTAATTTCACTCAATTAACTAGATAAGATTAATCCTTAAATTATCTAGAGATGCTACGTCTTCTACAATCGCAATTAAATCACCGGATAGAGTAGATATATTAACCGAATTATTAATAATTTCAGCACTATAATCACCTAAAGTTCCTGGTAACTGAATTTGGTCAAAAGCAACATCAAAGTTTTGAATTAAAGCAAAGTCTAAATCACCAAAGGTAGAATAAAAAGGTAATCCTTGAGAAGAACCTAATATAAATTGGTCTACTATTGCTACTTGAGAACTACCAACTAATATATCAATTTCTCCTGCACCGAAACTATTAGGAATTATTGCATCGTTTACTACATCATATCCCAGAGTACTCACTCCAACAATTCTGGTATTGTTGCCAAAAGAAGTAACAAGATCATTACCATTAGTACCTGAAAAAAATCCTATACGTTGAATTTCAAATTGTCCAAACTGAACGTAATGTTCTAAAGCAGAATTGAATACTCCTGTATTAATAGCAACATTAACGCTAGGATAAGATTGGCGATAAATCTCCTCATTGAAATTTCCACCTTCTTCTCCTAATGCAAGAGTTGTCACTACTCCTGCTTCTGTTCCTACTTGAGTGATAATGCTATTACCAAAAGGATCTGCAAAACCACCTTCTTCTCCTAGTGCTAGAGTAGTTGCCATTCCTGGTTCCGATCCTGGTTGAGTGATAATGCCATCATCAGTAACAATAGGAAAACCCCCTTCTTCTCCTAATGCTAAAGTAGTAGCAAAATCGCCACCTTCTTCTCCTACTGCAAGAGTAGTAGGTGTAGGTACAGGAGCAAAACCACCTTCTTCTCCTACAGCTTGAGTAGTTACTACTTGTGGTGGTAAAGGTATTGGTGTAATTCCTGCTTCTGCTCCGAAGGTTGCAGTTGTTGGTACAGGTGAATTACCACCTTCTTCCCCTATTGCTTCAGTTGTGGGTATAGGTTCACTCAAACCACCCTCTTCCCCTAATGCAAGAGTAGTTGCTATGGGGTTGCCACCATTCTCTGAATTATCAAAAGCTTCAGTTGTACTACCGCCCTCTTCTCCTGTTGCATTAGTAGTTACAGCTGTAGTGAAGTTATTAGGAGAAGAATTTCGTTCAACTTGACTTGCTTGTAGAGATGCCATCAATTCCGGAGTAGATTTTCCAAAAGGATGATCGTATTGTTTCATATTTTTTCCCAGTTCAACTTTATACTTATTATGGTTATGGAAAATAACGAAGATATTACAATCTTCTCTCAATCACAGCATAATCTAGTAAATATTAACATAGATGACTAAACTACCCAATGATATAGATGAGGCGATCGCCCAAGCAATGGAAGCTACTAAAGCAGCTCTCCAAGATGGTTATACTAGACTCCAAATTGAGATAGTTGTTCCAGAGATTGAACTTCAAGCTCAATCTCTGGCAAAACAATTTATTCCTATTTTACTTGAAACAGGTACTCAGCTTAAAGTCTTTTTTCCTGACACCGGAGCAGCAGCTTTAGCTAGACGAGATTGGCAAGATGTAACATTTAAAATAGAAGATATTGGCACAAGTAGGTCTCCAGTTGACAAAAAAGTTGAACCTGAAGACCAATGTTTTTTATTAATTGCACCTTCCGCTGTAGAAGTGGCCCAAGCTGAAAAATTATCTAATCTGGCTGGCGATCGCCCAGTTGTGATGTTAATCCCCAGATTAGAAGATGTCTCTATAGTGGGAATTGGTTATGCAGCACGTCAACTCCGGGAAAGATTTATCAAAACTCTTGAATCTTGCTACTATATCAGGTCTTTTGGTGAAGGGGCGTTATATCGTTGTTATCCTTCTCCTTGGCAAGTTTGGTTTGAAGAAAATGGCCAGTATAAATTAATTGCTGAACAACCGGAGAAACCAGTGGGAGATCAACTAGATATGATTTTAGCTGAAGCTACTGGTACAGCTAAAACAGATAACTCTGCTTCATCTTCTTCATCCTCTGAGACGATAGCTGCTCCGCCAAAACGGAAAGGATTATTAACCGAAATTCAAAAATTCCTGCGTGCTTTAACTAACTAAGTGTTAATACCGAATGTATTGAAGGTATTTTTAGTCTGAAAATTACCGACCTAAATTTATTCAGGGTAAAATTTCTATAGAATTAGTTAAATTTTCGACGATCCTGAAAATTAAGGTCGGTTAACCTCAAAAATTATATGGTAAAATATAGAAACTAAGTTTGATAGGGTGCTTGAATTAAAAAAATTTAATTAAATTTTGATTAAATTGTAGCAAAGTTTAAGATTTGTTCCTTTAGCACAAAGTTAAAGTGTGGTAGTAAAAACTTATCAACAGCAACAATGAACACCAGACGTATTATCATTGGCGACATACATGGGCATTATGATGGCTTAATGGCCTTGTTAGAGGCGATCGCCCCAGGCAGAGATGATATGGTATACTTTCTAGGAGACTTAATTGATAGAGGTCCGAAAAGTTCTCAAGTAGTCACATTTGTCAAAAATAGCCCCTATCAGTGTATCCTGGGAAATCATGAACACATGATGATTCAAGCCCTTTCAAATACAGAAGTCAAGCATGAGGCATGGCAAAGTTGGTATTACAGTGGTGGTGTCGAAACTGTTGAAAGTTATCGAGATACAGGAATTATGCCTTATGATGATTTAGAGTGGATGCGATCGCTACCTCTATATATAGACTTAGGAGATATTTGGTTAGTTCATGCAGGGATAAATCCGAAACTACCTATTCAAAAGCAAGCGTACCATGAATGTTGTTGGATTCGCCATGAATTTCATTCTGTAGACAAACCCTATTTTTCTGATAAGTTAATTATTATAGGTCATACTATAACTTTTACTTTCGATGATGTTGAGCCTGGAGAATTAGTTTGTGGAGCTGGTTGGCTAGATATTGATACTAGTGCATATCATCCTCGCAGTGGATGGCTAACTGGATTAGATGTTGACAATAATATTATTTATCAGGTTAATGTTAAGGATCATCAAACTCGGAAAATGCACTTAGATGAACTGGTAAAACCTTATAAACCTAGACGAACATTAAGAGAAAAAATGCAAGAGCGTTTCTCTGTGAGGAAAAATAACCGAGAAAATCTTAAAGTAAAAAATTATTAGTTATTGTAGCAGTTGCTTTCTATAGCAGTCCTATTTCAGTTGTAAAAAAAATTTCTTGGAATCAGGGAATAATTCATTAATGGATAATGGATAATTGATAATTGATAATTGATAATTGATAATTGATAATTGATAATTGATAATTACCTCTGGTTAAAACCGTTACGGAATTGAAGATTGGGAAATATCATTTCTTTTTTTTCCCTTAAAAGGGGAGGCTTTAAACCACAATTATTTAATTAACAATTAATAATCAATAATTTGGTAATAGGAAAAAGAGGCAATTGTTTGATATAAAATATCAAATTTTCGGATTTTTTACAAATCATTTATGATTGCTAAATTAGAGATTAATACTGAATGCAACGAGAAGAAAAACAACAATTAATTACTTACTTAAGTCAATTTGTTACCATAGCACGTTGGGAAAAAATCATATCAGTTTTGCAGCAAAGAACCCGCTACATGACTGTTATTTTAGAAGATATTTATCAACCCCATAATGCTAGTGCTGTTCTGAGAAGTTGTGACAGTTTTGGCGTACAAGATGTGCATATTGTAGAGAATAAAAATATTTTTACAATTACCCAGGGTGTAACTATTGGTTCAGATCGTTGGTTAACATTATATCGTTATAATCAACGAGATATAAATAATACAGAGGAATGTTTAAAGAAACTAAAAAGTGAAGGTTATATAATAGCAGCAACAACTCTCCATAAAGAACAGATAACTATTGAACAATTATCTGTAAATACAAAAGTAGCATTAATGTTTGGTTCAGAAATTAATGGGTTATCAGAATATGCTCACAACAATGCAGATGTATCAGTAAAAATTCCGATGGTGGGATTTAGTGAAAGTTTTAATATTTCTGTTAGTGCTGCTCTATGTTTATATGATGTAATGAACCGCCTCAAAAAGGAGCATAATAATTGGGAATTAACTGAGACAGAAAAATTAGATTTGGAATTAAATTGGTTGCGTAAATCTATTAAAGGTGGAGAACTTATTGAGAAGAAATTTTTGAGACTCAAGGGAATAGGGAATTGAGAATTGAGAATTGAGAATTGAGAATGTGGGAAGTGTGAGAAGTGTGGGGAGTCGAGTAGTAGACTGACATACCTTAAATGGTACAATAAGTGGTTGTTGGGTTGATTGACGTAGCTTGCTTCCCCCAGGATAACCCAACAACAATCTTTCTCCCCTACTCCCGTACGGACGCCCTTATGCAACGTCCCTACAATACTTTTGAGGCGCTTGTCACCCCGTGAGATCCTAAAGACTAAACCAATCTATAACTGTTTACACTGTTTAACCGGATTTGATATTACACATGACGAACACAATTTTAGCGTTTGAGATTGCTTCGCTGTCGCTGGCAATGATAGAAATACGATGTTTTGCATAAGTCCGGATCTTGTTGATTTATGACTTGTTAATTTATGACGAATTATTAAATTGGGCAATTCTAAAGAGCTTTTGATTTACTATCCTGCTGGTAGAAAAAAATAGTAAAGGAGGCTAATTTCTATCATGGCATTTTCAAGATGGCTACAGAAAACAAATATAGCCGAAACGACAATAGACCATAAATTTAATCCTTCGCCACAACTAAAACAAATTTTGGGGAAATGGTTTAGGGTTTTACTAGCGGTGGTAATGGCAGTTGCTATTTTTGTCATACCAATGCCAACAGTCCATGCTACTCCAATGATTGAGTTCCAAGACTCAGGGCAGGTTTTGAGTAATTCCGATAGCTTCGATGCAAGTTTAGGAGATTTGGATGGAGATGGTGACTTTGATGCTTTTGTTGCTAATTTTAATCATCAGCCTAACAAAGTTTGGTTAAATGACGGTATGGGCAATTTCAAAGACTCAGAGCAAACTTTGGGGAAGTCCTATAGTCTAGGTGTGAGTTTAGGAGATGTGGATGGAGATGGGGATCTTGATGCTTTTGTTGCTAATAGAAATAATCAGCCTAACAAAGTTTGGTTAAATGATGGTACGGGCAAATTCACTGACTCGGAGCAAGCTTTCGGAGATTTCCACAGCTATGATGTGAGTTTAGGAGATGTGGATGGAGATGGGGATCTTGATGCTTTTGTTGCTAATTTTAATCAGCCCAAGAAAGTTCAGCCGAATAAAGCTTGGTTAAAAGTTCAGCCCAACAAAGTTTGGTTAAATGATGGTAAGGGCAAATTCACTGACTCAGAGCAAGCTTTGGGGAATTCCAAAAGCCATAATGTGAATTTAGCAGATGTGGATGGAGATAGTGATCTTGATGCTTTTATTGCTAATTTTAATCAGCCCAACAAAGTTTGGTTAAACGATGGTAGGGGCAAATTCACTGACTCAGAGCAAGCTTTGGGGAATTCCAATAGCACAGATGTAAGTTTAGCAGATGTGGATGGAGATGGGGATCTTGATGCTTTTGTTGCTAATTGGGCTTTGCAGTCAAACAAAGTTTGGTTAAATGATGGTAGGGGTAATTTCACTGACTCAGAGCAAGCTTTGGGAGATTCCAATAGCTATGGTGTGAGTTTAGCAGATGTGGATGGAGATGGTGATCTTGATGCTTTTGTTGCTAATTATGATGCTTCAAACAAAGTTTGGTTAAACAATGGTAGAGGGAATTTCACTGAGTCAGAGCAAACTGTGGGGAATTCCAATAGCAGGTATGTGAGTTTAGCAGATGTGGATGGAGATGGGGATCTTGATGCCTTTGTTGTTAATCGAAATCAAGCTAACAAAGTTTGGTTGAATAGCCTAGATTAGTATGTCAAGGTTTGTCACAATAAAGCATCAGACAACTTAGTAGTCAATTGCACTAAATTAGCTGTGTCAGTATAGTAGTAGATTGTTTAATCTTAAATGTTGCAATAGATGTAGGTTGGGTTGTTCGCGTTAGCGTTGCGCAGCCTGGGACGTTTGCGGAGCATTTCCAACGGAAAAACTCAAGAACAATCTTCCCTCCTGCTCCCCTCCGAGGAGGGTTTGGTGTGATTCCCTACTCCCCTAGTTTCCTACTACGGAATTAATCTACTAACAATTACCTGATAACGTCTCTCATCTAACCCATCACCATTATAGGCAAATTCAGGATCAACCATTTGTTTCATCTCAGAAATTCGCGCCGATGTTGCTGGGTGAGTGCTAAGAAAAGATGGAGGAGAACTCTTTCTCAGCAATTTTTGCATAAATGTAATTGCACCATATTGAGCATATCCTGCTCTTCCCAAAGTTTCAATACCAACTCGATCTGCTTCAAATTCTGCCTGGCGACTTTTGGGGCGACGTAATGCTAATTCTACCCCCATTTGAACTGCAACATTCTGATCTACACCTGCTGCAGTAGCCAAACCTTGAGCTAATAATGTTCGACGTAATTGTTTCACCGCATGGCGTTCGGTAATATGAGCAATTTCGTGGGAAACAACACTAGCTAATTCTGCTTCATTATCAGCAGCTTTCATTAAACCAGTATGTATATAAACAAACCCTCCCATAGTTGCAAAAGCATTGATACTATCATCCTCTACTACCTGAAAAGTATAAGGAATATCTGGACGGGGACTTGCTGCAACTAATCTTTGCCCAATTCTATTAATATATTCGTTTGCTGCGCGATCGCGATAAAGTTTAATATCTCCACTTCTAAATAACTGTTGATTAATTTGTTTACCTAGTTCAACTTCTTGACGATCAGACAGATTAGAAATTGACATCATCTGAATACCCTGGAAAATTAATTGTCTCCAAGGTAAAGCTTGACTGGGAGATGCTGTACCTACAGATAAACCAGCAGCCACCATTACAGATATTAACGGATATGATATTCGACGATAGGAAGATTTAGAAATCAAGGATAATTTTTTCAACATTGGCTTTTTTATTTAGAGGTACTAGATTTTGGATTTATCAAGATGTCATAAATTAGCGAATAATATTTTGCCAATCTTGTGATTAACTACAAAAGTTATCTATAGCTTTTCCGGAAAGCAAAAAGTGTATTTTTTATGGAAGATAAGGGAGTTTAGTTAATAAAAAACTTCCTTATCTTCACCCTTGAAATTAGTTTTTGTCGTAAGTCATGGTAATTTCTCTAAGATTATCTTTTTTTGGAGAAATATCATTAATTTGATTTACTCAACTTTTTAGCCATGTAAAAATCCTCATAATACTCGTATAAATTTCTCCACATTGTCTAAAATGGATGTTTTATGTGGTAAATATAAAAAAGTTAGTAATCTTGACGTTGTGCCCAGATAACTAACTATATACTGGGATATTCTGGAGGGGTATCAAAAGCTCACCTTATCATTGGGACATTTAATGTTGAGTAGTTTACTTTTGTAAAAATTAAGTTATGAAGTTATGAAAATTCTGGATTCTCAAGGAAGATTATTTGGTAAAGTTAGTATCTTAGATGTTGGCGCTGTGTTAATAATTTTTATGGTGTTATTGGGCATCTTTGTATTTCCTGGTACTAACAAAAATTCTGTTGCTCAAGTAGGCAATATTGTGACTAAACCAGTTGAAGTAGATGCTATTGTTCTAGGTTTAAAAGGTCGCTACCCTGAAAAATTATTAAAGGAAGGGGAAAAAACTCAATTAATTATTCGGAATCAACCTTATGGAGAAGTTGACCTAAAATCTGTAGAATTTTTGACTCGAAAAGTGGCAGTTCCTCAGCCGGATGGAACGGTAAAAGCTTTACCCGATCCTAGAGATAAAGAAATATTTAGTCGGAATGTTTTATTAACATTGGAAGGTAAAGGTAGAGTTACTGATGATGGTCCTGTTTTAGGAAATATTAAGGTAAAAATTGGTATGACAATTGAATTGGAAGGTAGGGATTATAATTTTAATGCTAGTGTGATTGATGTGCGAGTACAAGATTAATTAATGGATAATGGATAATGGATAATGGATAATGGATAATGGATAATTGATAATTGATAATTGATAATTACCTCAAGGAAAAGCATCGGATTGAATATAAGAAAATATTATTTCTTTTTTTATCTTAAAATAGAAGGTTCTATACCTTTATTTTTCGGTAATTTATATTCATGTCCGGTTGAATAACTAGGGTTTGCTGAATAAATATAAAAGCATTTATATATAAAGGTTATAGCCTTTTTAAATCCCGAAAAAGTACAACTTTTCCAGCTAAAATTACTCAAAAGTTATGATTTTAGGCAGACCAAGGGTAGAAAAATCAAGGAACAATTATTCCTCCTACTTTCTCTGTCTTCCTACTCTCCTTACACTTCCCACACTCTCTACCTTTCCCACACTCTGCTTTTTTCAGCAAACTCTAATTCTGGTTTTGGGGGGAAGGAGCTTACAGGGGTAAGTTTTTAAGAAAGGGATGAGTAATCACTTTTATTCAGTATAAAATCTGAACAAAAAAAATGCTTTTTTATACCTCAAACTTCCCCCTCTCCCCCCTCTTCCCACACTCCCTATTTAGTAGCTACTACTGCTAAATTCCAAGCAAATCTTTTCATTAAAGGTAACTTTTTCAACACCACATCCAACTTTTCTAATCTACGATACATTGGTTCTAAACGGTGATGTTCAATAATAATCTTTTTCCAATAACGTTCTTTATTTGGGTCAACTTTTTCAATTAAATAAAACCTGAGAAAAATCCACAGAGTCGCTAACCAAAAAGTATCATAGGCTGTTTCTGAATAGAGAGATTTAATAAAATCAACAATATTAATATTCAGAGGTGTTTCATCCTCAGTTCTCACTTTTGTCGCAATGCGTCGATAAACATTAATAACTGGATTATGTTTCAAAGGGTCCCAAAAACAAGCTTTGCCACCAGGTTTAAGAACACGGTGCATTTCCCTAATAGCTAATTTCGGATTTGGTAAGTGGTGAAGTAAGTTAGAAGCGTAAACAAAATCAAAGGTATTATCAGGAAATTCTAATGCCATAGCATCCATAACTTTCCCTTCAACTTTTACACCATTTTTGTTCGCCAAATTAACAGCAACATCTACCATTCCTGGAGAATAATCTGTTGCTACACACCCGGCTCCTTTTTTGGCAAAATAAACACTATTTTCTCCTGCACCACAACCTAAGTCTAACAAATATTTATCTGTTAAATCTCCCATTTGTTTGAGGATAAATCTGTTTTCTGGTGCGGTACAACTTTCAAAATAATCAACTACTCGAATACCTTCAATATCAATGGTTGATGCCCATATATCGTGAAATTTTCGTTCTTTAGCTAGTATTTTGTCTTGCATTTTTTAGATAGTTATACATTTTTATCTATTTTACTACTTACCACTACTTTCTGATAAAATTAAAATAGATATCTTTTTGTTGTTTGCAATAAAAAGCATTTTTCAACAACATCTTGAACTATCACATTTCCCTTCAAACTATCACGGGATTCAAAAATTAATTCAGCAGCAGATTTTTCTTAGGTATCAATAATATTACTACTATCAGGTAGTAAAAAGATAGTTGGTTATTGAGTAGAGGTCAAGTTGACATTAAAAATCTATGCACTATCAAAATCGGCAAAACTTCAAACCGGAAGTTTCAGGTTTACTTATGAGTTATTATCTAGCTTGAAGTTTAACAGATCCTTACTGAAGTTAGCAATAGTAGCAGGGTCGTCTGCTCCATGGAAATGAAAAGGGCTAGCTAAAGCAGTAGCATTAGCAATATTAATTTTGGCAAATACGCCCAGAATAAGGAATAGCAGCGATAGAAGGAATGATTAGGTTTTTCATGATTTTTGCGCCCCTGTAACCTGAAGTTTACAGTTTAATCATCTCCCTAATTTCGCTTTCTATTGGTGATTTATGAGTAAATTTACAGTGATATTTTTGTCTTCAGAGAGTGAGGGAAGAAGTATGAATACTGTGAGTTATTCAATCACACCGTAGTGAAACGGATGTATATATTTGCATGACTTGCATCACTATCTTTTTAGAGACTGTGATATAGCAATACTTGACATCTCCAGGGGTTGAAACACCCTGGATTCCGTGGTTTACCCACCGCAAATGGGATAAATCCACATTTGCTTAAAGCCTGTCAACAGACTTCTAAACTCCTCGGCATAGACCAAAATCTAGCTGTGAGCTTACTTTTTTTTAGCTTTCACGAGTGGTTTTACTCAAGATGTTGGAGCAATAAATCGCTGCTTTAGCTGCCTGCTTGCTTTCAGCCGTCGTAGGAAATTAATTCCCCGTCTCCTGTCCACCGGAATTTCACCGCACTAGCGCTCTTGTCATGGCGACAAACCTTGTTCTTACTTGCTATCTCTAGTATAGCTACTATAGCAGATTTTTACTACGGGTTAAAACCCGCGTGTCGTTATTCAACCAGCCGTTAAAACAGGCTGGCTAACTTCCTCCCGTTATTTTTTTAGGTTTTTTTTAGTTAGGACAATAGATACGAGTTGAAAGGCAAAAGGCAAAATTTCCAGAAGGCAATATAGGGATCTTGTTTCAGTTATCAGTACCTCCGGCTCAACCCGTAGGTTGAAATCCGGAATTTTCTTTTTTATTCCCTTGAAAGGCGAGGCTTGAGACCTTATTTCTCGGTCAAAAACCTTAATGGGTAGCGCCATATCTGAAACTTCTCAAATTACCAAATCCGGTTACTCAAGATACTTGATGCTAAATAAGATTAAACCATCTCCCTATCTTGCCTAAACCTTAATCTCGTTATCTCCAGAAAATGATACTCTATAAACCAGATTTAGCATCATAAGCACTACCTTGTGATAATATAACTTTCACAAGGCAACACCTATTAAAATTTAGATAGTGAATATTAGACGGATGCGTAGGTTTGTTCAACCATAGGAACAACTTCAGGAATAGATAGACTATTTATATGATGAGTTTCATCAGAACAACTCCAGAGAGCTTGCGCTACTCCTAAGTATCCTTTGGAAACCTTAGATACATTTATAACTGTGCTGATCACTGTTGGTAAACAAGGACTAGGCATAAATGTTGTGACAAAGGTATTAAGCATAGACCACAACATAATTATCCAAAAAAATCCTAATGCCGGCAATAAAATTACATCAGGCATGACGAAGCGACCGATGCGCTTCCATATAGCTTGTTGAGGTATTGCAATAACTACGGCAAGCGTCGCAAAAAGGGAATTATTCAGTTTTTCTGTCATTTTTCTAGATCGTCAGAGTCAGGTTTATCGGGCGCAACAAATCAGACCTATACCAACCAAGGATTCTGAATCGACAATCTGTCTAAATTGTTATAGAAGGTTGACTCTTCATTCTCCTCTCAATGCCTACGAAGTTAGCTGACGGGCTAGGGCTGAGAGATGCCCTTCTCTAAATCTTTCTCAAAGATTTCTATTCAGAGATAAGCCCCTTAATTTTGGTTCCTCCGCTCCGGCAGCACTCTTGCTGTGCTTTTCATGCCAGATTAGGCTGACTGTATTTTGCTTTTAATATAATCTTAACTTCTCTAGAGCAACTTTGTCAACTTTTTTTTACAAAAATTTTTGTCAATTTTATCAAAATTTTGAGTTTGGAATTTCAGATAATGTTGGGACATTATTAAACTATTTGCTCTAAAAAAGTTAGGTACACCTACTTTATTCATAAAATGAATTCGGTTTTCCGGAAAATTGAAAATCTATACTCAACTAATTTGTCATCTGAGTCAGTGACTCTGTTCTTAATCACAGAACAATAGTGATTATAATCACTAAACTTTGTAAGTGTGATCACTTACTGCATTAATGTTGTATCACCATGTAATAATAAAAAATCGCAAATACTAGAAATGTAGAGTTCAAAGATGATTATCATGTATAAAGAACCTCCTGTTTATCTACTTCCATCTGCATTAGGAGACCTTTTTGCCCATGCGAATGCCACAGGTTACATTACTTTGGCCGACCGTTATGGCTTAATGGCAGCTATATTTGATGAGTCTTTGCCAGAAGATGAAAAGCGCTCAATTGATCGACTACTTCGAGCTATTTGTAAAGGACGTATTAAAGTAATTGATGAAATTTCTGTTATGGCGTAAAACTAGACCTAAATAATATTTTAGACTTAACTATAATATAAATTTTTTTTAATAAACTTGGTTAACAGTCTCCTTTTTTACCATCAGGTAGGGTAGCTCCACATAAATCAGTTTCCTCTAATTTTGCTTGATTCAGATTGGCATTAGATAAATTGGCTCCATTTAACTTAGCTTTCTCCAAATATGCTTGGTATAAATCAGCCCAGGACATATCAGCATCTTTGAGATTAGCCTCTCGCATAGTTGCACTGTGCATAATTGCACCTGACAAATTAGCTCCTGCTAAATTAGCCTCAATTAAATTCGCACTACTTAATATGGCTCCTCTTAAGTTAGCGTCTTTTAAGTTAGCTTTTTGTAAATTTGCTCCTAGTAAATTTGCTTCACTTAAATCAGCTTCACTTAAGTCAGCTTCACTTAAATCACAACCTGGACATTCATAAGTAGATAATAAACGTTGAATAGTTTTGATCCGTTCCATAGAATTAGACTTAGACTGAGCAAATACTGGAACAGTTAACCAAAATACTGTTAATAATGTAGTCGTCAATGGATATGTAAATCTCATATTTTACTGCTTAGGAAATTAAGAAATTTATGATTAGACTTTTGATTTGATTAGTATCATATCATAAAAATTATATTTTATATGGAGAAAATATATTTTTTGTGAAGTTAAATAATTTGATTCAATCTATTTAAATTCACTGATAAAGATGACTTGTGTTCTAATAGTAATAATACATCAGTATATTTATCTAATTATATTTAGTTTATTTAGAAAATATCCGTATAATTAGGTAATAACTATACAATAAAACATAAAGTCAAAAATATAATTTTTTTTACTAGTAAAGACTATGCTTATTTTTATTGATTTTCATAGAAATCTTATTCTACAAAAATACCTCAGTATATTTATAGATTAGGAATTATGTAAAGTAAAAACGGTTTCTATGATAAATCATTGGTTTTAATAATAGACTTAGATGTCTATAACCGTGTTTTTGGGTTCGCCTATGTAAGTCCTGTAGATGTTATAGATTAATGGAAAAACAATTTACCAAATAATAGTTGAATATGTTCTTGGATATATTCGATTTCTCGGACTCATAAGAGAAAAATATTTTTCTGTTTTATGTTCCCTATTTCCCTAAACTCTTGAACTTGAATACTTGACCAGTATAAGAATTCCTATACAAAAAGGTTTTTTGACTTTTGACTTTTGACTTTTGACTTTTAAGTTAGTGATGATTAATGTTTCAAAGTGGAGCTAAAGTAATATTCTGTTAAATGGGACAAATTAAGAATATAGGGAAAAATTATGTTAGATATTAGACAAATTCGAGAAAATCCACAAACACTACAAGAATTACTCAACCGTCGTGGAGAGTACGACTTACAGCCAATTCTAGAGTTGGATGAAAAACAGCGACAACTAGAAACAGAGCGATCGCAACTCCAAGCTCGTAGCAACCAAGTTGGTAAACAGGTGGGGGAAAAAATTAAATCAGGTAGTAACCCTAAAGGTGCAGAGGTTCAAGCTTTAAAAGAGGAGGGAAACCAACTAAAGGCTAAACTTAGCGAACTAGAACCTGAAGAAAAAGAGCTAAAGGCTAAAATAGAAGCTTTACTTTTACCTTTGCCTAATTTGCCTAGTGAGTCTACACCTTTAGGCAAAAGTGAGGTAGAAAACATAGAAGTCAAACGTTGGGGTGATGAATACATCCCTCAAAATCCTAAAATTATGCCTCACTATGAAATAGGAGAAAAGTTAGGCATTCTTGACTTTGAGCGAGGAGTAAAAATTTCTCAAAGTCGTTTTGTTGCTTTGATGGGAGCAGGTGCAGCATTAGAACGTGCCATTATTCAATTTATGCTGAACCGTCATATTCAAGCTGGTTATGTGGAAGTTATGGCACCACTATTAGTCAATAGTCAGTCTTTGACAGCTACAGGGCAGTTACCAAAATTTGCCGAGGAAAGTTTTAAGTGTGCGGCAGACGATCTCTGGTTAATACCTACTTCGGAAGTTTCAACTATGAATCTTTATCGGGATGAAATTCTGACGGCGGAGCAACTACCTATTTATCATTGTGCTTTTACTCCTTGTTTTCGTCGAGAAGCTGGTGCTTATGGGAAAGATACTAGGGGGTTGATTCGACTACATCAATTTAATAAAGTGGAGATGGTAAAAATTGTACATCCTGACACCTCTGAAGATGAACATCAAAAATTGGTGGCAGATGCAGAAGCTATTTTGCAAGCACTGAAGTTACCTTATAGAATTTTAGAGTTGTGTACTGGAGATTTAGGTTTTTCGGCAGCCAAGTGTTATGACTTGGAGGTATGGTTGCCGTCGTCAGGAACTTATCGAGAAATTTCTAGTTGTTCTAATGTGAGAGATTTTCAAGCGCGTCGGGCGAATATTCGGTTTAAGGAAGGAAAGAAAAAGGGTACTCAGTATGTTCATGCTTTGAATGGTTCGGGTTTAGCAGTGGGGCGAACTATGGCTGCTATTTTGGAAAATTATCAGCAGGTTGATGGCAGTGTGAAAATTCCAGAGGTTTTACAACCTTATATGGGGCGTGAGTTTTTGTAGTTTTGATTGAGTAGGATGCCCTGTTGAAGTTAGAACTCAGAAGTCAGAAGTTATTTTGTAATTTCATCTAACTCAGGTATACTACTAGCGGGCAAGATGCCCGCACTACATTTTTAGTATCTTTTTCCTTGATTTTCTTTTCTACAACCTGAGCGTTTCGCTGCGCGACATGAAACGCAAAGCGGAACTGACTTCTATCCCTTAGAAACAATAATCTTTTAGTTGAATAAAAAATCATGTATATGGACGAGTAACTCCCACTAATTGTTATAATATCACAATTTTTGTGAGGATGCAATCAAAAATCCTTTGACGTGCAATTTTTTTGGAGCTTCACAAAATGAAAGTGTGGGGAATTTTCCACTGAGGAGTGATGGATGGAAAGATTTGATAATAGGAAAAACCAACATATAGTTTTTTGGAGCTTCACAGGATGAAATTTTAGATAAAACTTCTATAACGTTGTGGTTCTAAATCTATCCATTTTTATAAAAGCGATCGCATATCTCTCATTTCCATAATTTAATTTTAGGAAATAGGGAATAGGGAGAAATCAGAAGTCAAAATTCCCCAATGTTTCGGTGTGTCAAGCTTAACTAACACACCTTACCAAAAAATTAAGGTTTAAAGCCTTCTATTTCAATAGAAACAAGAAAAAATTTTCCTTTTATTCAATCTTCTTCCTAAAAGGAAGAGGTAATTATCAATTATCAATTATCCATTATTGAACGGTACTTACTAACTTTTGACTTTTGAATGAGTGACTTTTAACTTCCATGAAACGATATTGCTTCTTCTCTAGCTAATTTAAATTTTGGCAATGCTTGAGTAATCATATCTTTATTTGCTGTCAAAGATATCCGCAAATAACCAGGAATTTCTTGAGGAGTTCCTGGTAAGACAAATACTCCATAATTAGCTAATAATTCAGCAAAAGCACAGTCATCTTCAAGAGGAGATTTTACCAATAAAAAGAAAGTTCCCTCTGGTATATTTACTTCATATCCAATATTCCTTAATTCTTGAATCATCCAATCGCGTTTATATTGTAAATTTTCAATATTTAGGTTTAAATTTTCTAAATCTTCTAAGGCATATTGCATTAGGGCACTGGGAAAACACCAACCAAAATATAAGGTTTGTAATTGATAAATTAAATTTCTGATTTTTTCACGTTCTGGCATAGTTTCAGGAAGGGCAATATAGCCTATTCTTTGACCAGGAGCCATCCAAGTCTTACTATAACCATATACTAAAAAAGAAAAGGGATAAAATTGTGTCGGACTTGGGCAATTTTGATTATCAAAGATAACACGACTAAATGTTTCATCGGAAATTAAATAAATCGGTTTACCATAATGTTCAGAAGCTTCAGTTAATAATTTGGCTAAATTTTCTAAGATTTTTTCAGAAAAGATTTTACCTGTTGGATTATGAGGAGAATTAATCAAAATAGCACGAGTTCTTGATGTTATAGAAGTTGCGATTTTTTCTAAATCTAAATTAAAAGTTTTATCCATTAGTGGAACTCCCACAGATGTAGCGCCTACCGCATCAATAATTCCACGATAATCTAACCAGGGAGGAAGATTAATAATCACTTCATCCTTTTCTTGAACTAACAATTTTAAACAGATTGCTAAACCAACAACTGTACCATTGGTCATAAAAATATCATCAGGTGAAATAGATATTCTTCTATGTTTTTTTAGTGCCTGAGAGACAATTTCTCTGGTTTGAGGTAAATTTGTTTTATAGCCATACCAACCTATTTTCTGAGCTACTGCATTATTTTGTAAAGCTTCAACAAATCCAGGTAAAGGCATTTCGTGAGAATCTCCTAAAGTAAAATCAATACTACCTACATCGTTTCTTCGATTTATATAGGTTGATGTTCTAAAGAATTTTTCTATTGGTGTTTCATGTTCTATTGTTTTGAGTAATTTAGGTGCAATAAAATGGGATTTTGAAAATTTTTGTTTGTTCATTTTTAAGTAGATAAAAGTTAATTACAATAGAATTAAATTGTTGCAAGGGGATAGGATTTTTATCAAAATAATATGGGTCTAAAACCCCGTCTTTTAAGGCGCAATATTTTTGAAGGGTAGCTCTAATCTTCGTTACAAAAATAACTTCTGACTTCTGACTTCTGACTTCTGACTTCGTGAAGCCTATTTTGAAATATATATCAAAAACTTTCCAAAAATTCTGACACGCTCTGATTAAATTTTTCTGGCTCTACCAAAAATGCCCAATGATTACCGGGAATTTTCTCCATTTTTAAATTCCTTAAATACTTATGATAAGGCTTAATTTGCACATCACTTTTATTCACACCTTTTTCTGGTTGAATAAACAAAGTCGGTACATCAATATATTCTGTTAAACCCGGAACTCGCATTACTTCCTCAAAAATTTCATTCCTAGCAGGAACAACAAATTTACTTCCCCACTTTCCATCAGCTTTTTCCTCGATACTCTCCTGAAAAACTATCTGTTGAAATTCGCTCCAACCTGCATATTTTCCCAACTCTTTTGCCTGAGTTTCTGCCTCAGTAAAACTCTCAAACGGACCCATACCTTTGAGAGTTTCCAAAGTTCGATAAAGAATAGGAAAAGTAATTTTAAGAAATCCAGGCATTTTCCCAATAAAAACTGGGTCTGCCAAAATCATACTTTTAAATATTTCTGGATTTTGTTTTGCCCAAATACAAGCTAATTTTCCCGTCCAAGAATGACCTAAAATATGAGCTGAAGACCAGTTTAAATGTTTCATTAGTTCTTCTAAATCTGCAATTGTTGTTTGAAAACTATAATTATTTTCTGGTTTTTCGCTTTCTCCATGACCGCGCATATCTGGCGCGATAATATGATATTTATCAGCTAAATATTCTCCTAAACTTAGCCATACTAAAGCTGAATCTGCTAAACCATGTAATAGTAAAAGTGGTTGTTTTTTATTTTGATTTTCTTCTGTCTGCCATTCTAGATAAGAAAGTTGAATGTCGGATAAATTTAAAGTTTTGCGAGTATAAGTCATAGTTAAATATAAGGATTGAATATTTGGAGATATAATATTATAGCAAATTTTATTAGCATAGGTATCTTGGCTGTTATTTGTATCTGACTGAGATAAAATTTTCTATATAATAAAAATATTATTTAGCGGTAAAATCCAAATGAACAATTCATTTGATAATCTGGCAAATCAAGATAATAGTATGAGCGATAATTCTGGCTTACTTAATAACGATGACTTATTCTCAAATATCGATGACATAAATCAAGACTTAAATCAGAATTTGCCTGATGGTTTCCATCAGCAACAGCAGTTCGATTATCAAAATTTAAGTATGGGTTTAGGGGAAAATTCAGACTTGGTTCAAAATGATTTTTCATCTGATAGTTTTGCTAATCAAGATAATGGTATTAGTGATAATTCTGGTTTGCTTAACAACAATGATTTTTCCTCAATACCAAATGAGATAAATCAAGATTTTGGTAGTACGGATTTTTCTGGGGTAAATTCTCAATCTCCATTACCAGAAATTTCTAACTTTCAGCAAGAGCAAAATAATTTAAGTTTGAGTTCTCAGACTTTTGAAAATCAAAATATTGGTTTATCTAATCATCAGTTAGAATTTCACTCAAACCTATCTCTATCTCATCAAGTTTTAAATTTCTCTGACGATGGATATCCTTATACGACTATAGATAATTCTGGCTCTATTTATCTATATACAGCTAACAATCATTATGGTCATTATGAAGGTTATTTAAAAGGTCGTGAAGTTTATAATGATGGTAATTATTATCTAGGATATGCAGGTACAGATGGTAAGGTTTATGATCGTGATAATCATGCTGTTGGTTGGGTAGATAATAATGGGAATGTTTATAATCATGGAGGTTTTAAAGTTTACCATACTAACAGAGGAGTTGTTGGTGCTGCTGCCTATTTATTGTGTTCTTATTATGGAGGAGCAAATTAATTTTTGAGTAGGGGTTGTTAATGAAGTCAGAAGTTAGAAGTCAGAAGTCAGAAGTTGTTTTTTTAATCGTTAAGTATCTCAATTGCAATAACAGATAATGTAGGTTAGGTTGAGGAACGAAAGCAAACATTAGAAAAGTCATCTGTGGGAAACTAAGATTGCTTCGGGGGTACTTTAAATAATAATCAGAAATTATTAGGAAATATTTCCCTGGCAATGACATATAGACTTCTACTTTTATGGCGATGAATTTTTGGGAAGCAAACATTAGAAAAGTCATCTGTGACAAACTAAGATTGCTTCGGGTGTACTTTAAAGAATAATCAGAAATTATTAGGAAATATTTCACTCGCAATGACAAATAATGTAGGTTGGGTTGAAGAACCGAAACCCAACATTCATTAAACTTTTTGAACCTACTAAAAATTTTAAATTACAGGAGAAACTAAGATTGCTTCGGGGATACTTTAAATAATAATCAGAAATTATTCAGAAATATACCCCCCTCGCAATGACTAATAATTTAGGTTTTATTTCCTTTGTTAATCTCAGATTAATCCGCCTTTTTTCAATTACTAAAAATTTCAAATTATAGGAGGAAAAAAAATTATGGTTTTCCCTTTACCTTTACTTCCATTTGCTATTAGTACCGGAGCTGCTGCATGGAATGGAATGGTTAATGCTTTTAATGGTGCCTCCGGTAGAACAATGCAAAAAAATTTAGAAGGGCAACGACTGGTTCATCAAAAAGAATTACAAGAAAAACAAAAAGTGGCTCAACTTGAGATTGAATATATGCGTACTATGTCTCAGATTAAGTTGCAGCAAAATAATCAACAATTTCAACTAGACTTACAACAAAATAACCAAGAATTTCAGGCAGGAATAGAATATCAACGTCTTGCTGCTCAGGCACAATTACAACAAAATAACCAAGAATTTCAACAAAAACTAGAAATTGCCCGTCAAAAATTTCAAGCCAAAATAGTCGAATACCAATGCCAAGAAAATCGCAAACTCCAAGAATTTATTAAAGCAGTAGATATGCAAATAGCTAAAAGCAACCAAGAATTTCAAGCATGGCTATTTCAAGAAAACAAACAAGTACAAATAGAACTTGCTCAATATAATCGAGAAACTCAATTTATTCTGGCAGAGTGTCAACGAGAAGCTGCCCTACAAATAAAAGAATTAGATAACTGGCCTATCAAAAATTATCCTTGGCATATCCTCGAATATCATCAAGGCAGAAATCCAATTCCCGTACAAATAATTCTCGCATCTCCAGAAATAGATTTTGACCGTTTTGAACACTTAAACAAAACTTCTACCTCTACATTTCCTAAAGTAGAAAAACGTCTTTCTCAGTGCTTAAAAAATTTCCTGCAAAAATACTATTCCCTAGAAAATCAAGAACGACCAACAGAACTAATAGACCACACTTGGGATAGTAACCGTTTTGCCGGAGGTAGCGCAGTTAAAGCTATATTTAGTCGCTTAAAATCTGAACCAATACTATTAATAGAATCGGAAGTAGATGGAGATTTGATTAATATTCAAGTTGCCTATTGGAGTGGCGGACAAGAAATATCTCCTTTCTACAAAACTATAATTTCTCACCTACATTATCCGAAAATTCTCTACGAGTTTGCTATTCAACGCGCCTTACATTGGGAAACTAATGTTAAACAGAAACTCTTGGCGCAAGGCAAAAGCGAACCAGAAATAGATCGAGAATATGGAGCAGATAATCTGTTAAATTTGCAGATTTATAGAAAATTTGAACAAGACAAATTAGCTGGAATAGATTTTGAACGGCACTACAAAACTAATAGCGAAGATTTTGGCAAATTATCAGCTTTGTTAGGAGCTTATCATAATATTATTGCTGCCTTATTTACCGACATCCATTATTTAATTACTACTAATTTATCGCCGAAGTTGCCAGAGTTATTGCCGGAGTTGGAAACGGAATTTTCTGTAGATAAACGTTTGGCAGATGACCTTTTTCAAATGGTAGTTGAAAGTTATATTGGCAGTCTCAGAGCAATGGAAAAAGACCGTTCGGAATTAGTACCAGAATTTGCTGCGGATATTGCCTTTCGTTTAACTGGTTTATCTAATCCTACTTTTGCAGAAAAAATGTTGGATTTTGCTTTGGAGTCTTGGCTAAATTCTCGTTATCTTTCTGTGGAGAATGGTAGAGAAAAGTTTGACGTGGTTGCTGAAAATTTACTGCCTCTGGATCGGGAATTTGTGGTTAAGGTTAATCGCTGTTTGGTTGGTTTGGGTAAGGAGAAAAAGTTGAGTGTAATAAATTCTTGTTATCAGCGGGGAATTGAGAAATTTAATCTGGAAAAATATGAGGAGGCAGTTATTGATTTTGGCTACGTTATAGATTTTGATTCTGAATTTGTCGATGGTTATTATCGGCGAGGTTTGACTTATATTCAGTTGGCAAATTATCAAGAGGCGGTTGAAGATTTAACTCAGGTTGTTAGATTAGATGCTAGTCACGCTCCGGCATATAATTATCGTGGTAATGCCTACTATAAATTAGGAGAATATCAGCAGGCGGTTGATGATTATGAGCGGGCGATAAATTTGGGTTTGAATGAGGCGGTGAAAAATCGAGATATTGCTCTGGGTGTTTGGCAGGAAATTAAACGTCAGGCGGAAGAAAAAATTAGGCGGGAAAAAAAGGAAAGGCAAGAAAGAGAGGCGGAGGAAAAAAGGCGGCGGGAGTCTCAAGGGGAACTCTTTAGTTTTGAGGTAGTAACTGTCAACAACTCTGGCAAAATTATTAATCGTGCTGAGGGAAGTGCTAGGCAAAAAATTGCCGACTTGGGTAATGGGATTAAATTGGAAATGGTTTATGTTCCTGGGGGGAGTTTTCTGATGGGTTCGCCGGAAAATGAGGCGGAAAGAAATTCTGATGAAAGTCCGCAACATCAGGTTACTATCCAACCTTTTTATATGAGCAAATATCCTATTACTCAAAACCAGTACCAAGCGATTATAGGAAAAAATCCTTCTAATTTTAAAGGAGGAAGTCGCCCAGTAGAAAAGGTGAACTGGCACAACGCCGTAGAGTTTTGTCGAAAGCTATCTGAGAAAACTGGGAAAATTTACAGACTACCTAGTGAGAGTCAGTGGGAATATGCCTGTCGCGCCGGAACGACTACTCCTTTCTATTTTGGAGAAACTATAACGCCTGACTTAGTTAACTACGACGGCAACTATCCTTACGGCAATGCTCCTAAAGGAAAATATCGACAAGAAACAACAGATGTGGGAAGTTTTCCTCCTAATGCTTTTGGTTTATATGATATGCACGGGAATGTCTGGGAATGGTGTCTGGATGTTTGGCACGAAAATTATAATGGAGCGCCTACTGACGGAAGTGCTTGGGAAACTGGGGGAGATAATAGTAAGCGACTGCTCCGTTCCGGTTGCTGGGACTACATTTCTTGGGATTGTCGGAGTGCCAGGCGCCTCTATTACGTTGCGGACAACCACATCTACGGTAGGGGTTTTCGTGTCGTCTTGTCTGTCTCTCGTTCCTAGGATTCTTCCCCTTTATTCTTTTCCTCTTTAACCCTTTTTCCTTTTTCCTTTTTTCTTTTTCCAGTTCCGCTAAAGCGGATCGAAAATTTTTTTTACAGAGAATATTCAAACCAATCAAACCTATGGCAGAATAACTATGGGACTGACAAACCAAAGCTCCGTTCCGGTAGCTGGAACAACAATTCTAGGAATTGTCGGAGTGCCAGGCGCAACTATAACAATGCGGACAACCACAACAACAATAGGGGTTTTCGTGTCGTCTTGTCTGTCTCTCGTTCCTAGCACTCTTCATTGCCAGAATTGGTAAATGGGAATTTATCAAGCGCGTGGAAGAGTCCAGTCAGTTCCGGCGAAGTTAACCAAGCTTCCGAAAATAAAGCAGAGTCAGACAGCTTAGTAGGTTTGCCGAAAAATTGTCTGGTTCTTTTCAATTTCTCAAAAAGCAGTAGGTTGGGTTTCGTTCCTCAACCCAACAAGAGATTGCTTCGGGGGTCTTTTTAGTAGAGTGTGAGAAATAATGGCGAAATTCTCCCCCTCGCAATGACTTCTATACTGTCATTGCAAGGGGATGGGAAAAAAACTTAGCTTTGGCTGTTCTGTATTAATACCCCGAAGCAATCTCTAGAATTTTGAGATTGCTTCGGGGGTCTTTTGGTAGAGGGTGAGAAATAATGGTGAAATTCTCCCCCTCGCAATGACCGTACAAAAGTCATTGCGAGGGGAGGGGAAAAAACTTAGCTTTGGCTTTTCTATATTAATACCCCGAAGCAATCTCCATCCAAACTGATACCTGAGTTTAAAGCAGGTTAGGTGGAGGAACGAAACCTAACATTACCTACCTATATATATAGATATAAAATTCTTACTCCCAAGTACCACAAAATGGTAAATCTATCAAACTGCCATAACACGAAGGGGAAAAAATTAGTCTTTCATGGCAGAAAAAATCAACAAAATTACCTCTCAAAAGAACGATATAATCAGCATTTCCAGCTTCAAAATTTAATTAAGCAATAAATATCCTTTGGATAATACTCTATTTGAGAATATCACAAAATTGAGGCAAAAAGCTAAAAATATTGAAACCTCGTTAACTAATAAGAAAAATTTTCCTCAAATTTTGTCAGAGATTAATGACAAAATTTAGAATTTTTAAACTAAACAGCCAAAACCTATAACTAAAACTTAGAGATATAGCGTTTTCGGCTAAGAGCCGACATGAAACTTATAGCGAGCGCGACATGTTTGCGGAGCATTCCCTATACGAAAAGGGCAACTATATCGCTACTTAGACAACCATCCCTAAAACATTCTCTGAAGCACTCCCAAAAAAAACAGCGCGTCGAAAAAGGTATCGCTTCCCAGACAACCATCAAAGTCAAACATTCTCTGAAGCACCCAAAAAAAACAGCGCCTCTAAAGTAGGATTAGGGTTGCAATCCTCAATTAAGTCTGATACAATAATTTTATCTGGAATCTTTCGTCTATACACTAGACTTTTTATTCAACTCCAAAAAACTGACAAGCAATAAATATAGGTGTGCTAGATAATTAAAATAACTAAAAGGCGATCGCCTCTTTGCCAAAAAGCATTTTATGAAGCACCCAAAAAACAGCAGCGTCGAAAGTAAGATTATGGTTGCAATCTGAAATTAACCCTGATACAATAATGTTAACTGCGGTTACTTGACCATACACTAGACTTTTTATTCAACAAAAGCAACAGATAAGACAGGCATTCTAGATAATTAAAAGACCTGAAAAAACAGATAAGTGAAAGAAAGAAATGATGAAATTGAGTCAAATTAGACAACAAGGATATCAAGCCTTAATCGACTCATTAGGTGTTGTGAAAATGTTACGTTTTCTCCAAAAATATGAAGTAAGTTAGGTCGATTATACCAAGGAAAAATATCAATTAAACAAACCAACTTTAGAAGACTTTCAAGAATTTATTAGACAAAAAAACAGACAGAATTAAAATAATTGATATAGCAGTCAAAGCAAAGGTTAGGACATTTATAAATCCTCAAACCGTTTGATATTCTCCTATTCCCTATTCCCTAATTGAAATGAAAAACTCAGAACAAACATCCTGGAATAAAGTCAAAGAAACATTCAAAAAAATCTGGGGATACGATGATTTTCGACAGCCACAAGGAGAAATAATAAACTGCCTATTAACTGGAAAAGACGCCCTAATAATAATGCCAACCGGAGGCGGAAAATCAATATGCTTTCAACTTCCCGCCCTCCTACAAACAGGCTTAACATTAGTCATTTCTCCCCTAGTCGCTCTAATGGAAAACCAAGTACAAGAACTAAGCGATCGCTCCCTACCCGCAGCCTTACTCCACAGTCAACTTACGCCACAAAAAAAACGACAAACATTCCAAAAATTAGAACAAAATAAACTTAGATTACTCTACCTTTCTCCAGAAACATTATTTAACCAAAAAATCTGGAATTTCCTATCTCAACCTCAAACAAAAATCAACGGTTTAATATTAGATGAAGCTCACTGCTTAGTACAATGGGGAGAAACATTTCGCCCTGCTTATAGACGTTTAGGAGTAGTCAGATCGGCACTAATAAAATCAAAAGCACCAGGTACAAATATTGCTATTGCAGCTTTCACCGCCACAGCCGATCCTCAAGCACAAAAAATAATCAAAACCACCTTACAACTACAAAACCCAAAACCATTTTTACTCAGCCCCTATCGAAATAATTTACATCTAAAAATTCAACATATTTGTACTCCCAGAAATCGCCGTCAACAATTATTTAATTTTATCAAAGCTAGAGACAAACAAGCAGGTTTAGTTTATGTAAGAACTAGAAAAGACAGTGAGAAATTAGCAGAAATATTACGAGAGAAAAATTATCAAACCACTGCTTATCATGCTGGTTTAAGTGCAGAAGAAAGACGACATATTGAGAAAATTTGGATAGGAGGAGAAATAAATTTTGTAGTTTGTACTTCTGCCTTTGGAATGGGAATAAATAAACCAGATGTGCGGTGGGTAATACATTTTCAAGCACCATCACTTTTATCAGAATATATTCAAGAAGTTGGCAGGGGAGGTAGAGACGGAAAACCAGCAGAAGCTTTAACTTTAATTAGCGAACCCACTGGTTGGTTAGACCCAGAAGATAAACAGAGACAAAAATTTTTAATAGATAAGTTAAAGTCGCAATATCAAGCAGCAGAAAAATTAATTAAGCAACTACCAACCACAGGAAATATTGATAGTTTAATAGATGAATTTCCTGATGGAGCGATCGCTCTATCTATTCTGCATTCTTCTGGAAAATTGAGATGGCGCGACCCGTTTAACTATATTATTAATAAGTCTGGTAGTGGTAAAAAAGCATCTTTAAATTATAGTTCGGGAGTTGAAGAAATGAATAAATATTTTTCTACTAGAAAATGTAGATGGCAGTTTTTACTAGAAGCATTTGGTTTTTTTCAAGAAGCTCAAAATATGCGTTGCGGTCATTGCGATAATTGTATGAAGAAGGGAAAGAGTTAAAGCAAAACTATTGTTGTCGTTCATTCCAAATAATAAACCGATCCCGTCCTTCTTCTTTAGCTTGGTATAATCCTAAATCTGCAGACTTAATCAATTGTTCGGAAGAATTTTTATCGTTAGGAATAGTACTTGCAATTCCCATACTTAGGGTTACATAGGAGTGATTCAAAGAAGTTTTGTGAGGTATCTTAAGACAATGAATAGCATCCATAATAATAGTTGCGACTCTAGTTGCTTCCAAAGAATTTACACCTGGTAAAACAATCGCAAACTCTTCCCCACCGTACCTCGCGGCAAATTCTCCAGAGCGCTTCACACTACTATCCAAAACTTGGGCAACAGCACGAAGGCAATTATCTCCTGCTGGATGACCGTAGGTATCATTGTATTTCTTGAAATGATCGACATCACAAAGAATCAATGATAAAGGTTGTTGTTGTCGTTGCATTCGTCGCCACTCTTGCTGAAGAAGTAGATTAAACTGACGCCTATTTACCAGTTGGGTCAATTCATCAATAGTAGCTAGATGATTTAGAGCGGCTGTTCTTTCCACAATTTTCTGCTCTAGCTCTTGATTAATTGTACGAAAGCGTCCAATAACTAAAATTAAACCTGAAATTGCTAGAGCAATGATAATCATCAGGACAGTATAAATTACTTTTAATCCATCTTCAGCTATCAGCATAATATCATCAACAGGCTGAGTAATTTCTACAATGCCACGCAATTGTCCAACTTTCCAGTCTTTTCTAGGACTATTTCGCAGTGTATTATGACAGGCTACACAACTTGGCTCCATCAGGACAGCTTCGGTGTAGCGAAACGAGAGGCGATCGCCAAGTTGCTCTTTGCGATAAAACGAAGCTTCTGGATGTTCTGTAAGGTAAGTCAGTGCATCCCACTCAAACTTATCTTGAGGTCCTCCTGTTAGTTGTCGATTAGGAAATGGATAATTGCTGTAAAGTCTAAACAACATACCCTCTGATTCATCACTGAGGCGTTCTCCAAGTTCGATAGTATAGGTCGCAGGATTAGGAATACCTCCTTTGACAGTATGGTATTCAGCTATGGCCACGATACCATTCATTGACTTAATCCGATCAACAACATTCTTGCTATATAGTATTCTAGCTTCATTCAAGGTTTTGACAGCTACTTTTGCATAGTGCATTGCTTGGGAATCTACTAAATTAATCGAGAGGTAGTAGGTTCCTGCTAAAGCTATACCAAAACCCAAACAGAGTAAAGTGACAAGAATGATAATTACACGTGTATAGAGCAGTTGATATAGTAGTTTACAAAGCTTTAATAATTTCCATCTTACGGCTTTCATCATTTATGTGATATTAATCAAGTCAAATAATACCAAATTTAAAAAAGGTAGTTACATCTTAAGATTTGTGATTTATTCCTACAATAAAAAATTATAAACTCCATAAATTATAAAAATTAAACATTTTTCCTCTTTATTTTATTATGTTTTTCTTTCCTTATTTCCTATTTCCTGTGTCGTGACTGTAACAATATTTTATGAAACTGGTATAAGCAAATCTGAAAATTTGTCCTTTAGTCCGATTGATTTATAATGAATCAGTTTGTTCAAACCTATGCATTGCATAGAAAAATCAGAGTATACTGAGTTAGGTCTGTCTTGATGGCAACTAGCAAATGCAATAAGTATATAACCAGATTTCATATTAAATCTGTGTATTTTTAACCCGTTTAAGAAAATACCTAGAATACTGAATCTTTTTAAAGCGAAGACTCGAAAATAATATAACAAGGGAAAAATAAATTAATGGGAGCGACGTTGAGGAGTTCCACTAAAAAAAGTTGCAATTAGTAAGCAAATAATACCAATATTAATAGAAACATCTGCCACATTAAAAACGGGAAAATCTATGAGGCGAAAATGGAGAAAATCTACAACATAACCAGAAACAAATCTATCAATGCCATTACCCAATGCTCCTCCTAAAATTAAACCATAACCCAGTTGTTCCCATCGATTAAATCTAGGCCCAAACCAAGCCCAAGCCATAAGACCTAGACTAACTATCAAAGATAACCACCGCAACCAATACACTCCACCATTACTAAACAGACTAAAAGCTGCTCCAGTATTAGTTACATAAGTAAAGTGAAATACACCAGGCCATAAAGCCAGACTTTCTTCTAGTTGAAAATTTTGTACCACCCAAAATTTAGTCAGATGGTCTAATACAATGCTGATAATAGCAACTATCCAGAATAAGAGATTTTTTTGAAAACGTAATTTCAAGGTCAATAATCACTATACTTATTAGGTTTCCTCTAGAATTTAGCAAGAAGTTTTAAACATTGCTATCCTAGAAGCAAAAATAAAAATTTAGAAGGAAAATATTTTCGTTCACAAGCAACCAAGAAAATTTGACTATTGAGGTGTCTTTAAAAGAATGCCAATTTGAGAAAATTTTAGCTAATTCTGTTTGTAGGTACTAGTTGTGAGGTTAAAGGTATTAGCTGTGAGAAACAATGCAAAGGGATTAATCGTTTTGCAAACAATTTTACTCTGAGCTATATTTTTTGAATTTGGTATAGTATCCCGGCATTAATTAAGGAGTTTCAAATAAATAAGAATTTAAACTTAAGCTAGTACATTTATTCTTACTTTTGAATTGAATACTCTACATCTAATAAAATAGTAAACGTCGTAGGAAGTACGCCATAACTGCTACAGCACATATAATTCCTAGTTGTCCTGGTAAAGGAAAAATCGAATATCTAAAAATACCTTCCAATAAAGATAATGATTCTGTATTTCTCCAACCGAAAATACCACTAATAATTAAATAAGCTAACCCAGTTCCATGAACACTCAACAAGCCACAGAAACAGCTAAAAGCCAATGATTCTAATTTAGGATATGCTTGAAAGGCTAAATTTCCACAGATCCAAGCTCCAGGAATAAAACCTAATAAATAACCAAAACTAGGTTCTCTCAAATAACCAATACCACCACCTTCACTAAACACAGGTAATAAAGTTAGACCTAAAAATATATATGCTATTTGAGAAATAACAGCAGCATTTTTTCCACCCAAACAACCAACAAACAAAACCGCCCCAACTTGGTAAGTTACTCCTAAAGAAAAAGTCTTAACTTCTTGTTGCTCCCAAATCCAAGTTGGACTGGCAAAAGAGGCAGGTAAAAATGTTGCAGCAATTGTCAAGAGTAAACCTGCAATTGCCCATAGTAATTCTACTGTAATTGTCACAGCAATCAACAATTATTTTTGAGATATAAACAATTATCTTATCAAAATAATTGGGTCTAAAACCCCGCCTTTATAATCAGTTAGCCTCCTACAAAGGAAGTGCGTTAACACTTATCAGTTAAATATTTTTTCTAGTTTGATCAACATAACAAAGTAAGAATTTAACTTCTGACTTCTGACTTCGTTATCCTAACACCTAAAACCTATTAGTTGGAATAGGAGCTTCCCCACCTTGAAGTCCGAGAGATTCGAGCATTGCTTGGTCTTTTTCTGGAGGTTGACCAAGAGTTGTCAGATAATGGCCAATCAACATAGCATTAATACCAGCTTTTAAACCCAAAGCTTGCAATTCTCCCATCACAGCTTCTCGCCCTCCAGCATAGCGAATAATTTGTTCTGGTAAAATGAGACGAAAAATAGCGATCGCCTTCAAAGCATCATATGGGTTTAATCTTGGCAAATCACCTAATGGCGTACCTTCGCGGGGATTTAACAAATTCAAAGGTACAGACTCAACCTCTAGATCTCGCAAAGCCAAGGCCAAATCTATCCTATCTGCCCAAGTTTCGCCCATACCAATAATACCTCCAGTACAAGCTTGAATTCCTGCTGCCTTTAGGTTTTTCACCGTTTCAACTCTGTCATTCCAGCTATGAGTTGTTACAATTTCAGGGTAAAAATTCTCAGAGGCTTCCAAGTTATGATTGTAGCGAGTTACTCCTGCCTCTGCCAATGCTTGAGCTTGTTCTGGTGTTACTTCTCCCAAAGCGCAACAAGGTTTAATATTAGTTTCAGCAATAATTTGTCTTACTGTAGCCAGAATTTGCTCAAATTCTGTAGACTTTGGACTGTTATATTTAATACCCCTACCTTGAGATACTAAGCAAAATCTTTTAGCTCCACCTGCTTCTGCTGCCTTTGCTTGAGCTAAAATTTCTTCAGTAGATTTGAGGCCATATACTGGGGAAGCTTCTCCTGGATGATGGGCTGACTGGGAACAGAAGCTACAATTTTCTGAACAGCCTCCAGACTTAACATTAATGATGCTACATAGGTCTACAATATTACCACAGCAGGCTTGACGAACTCGATCCGCAGCTTCACAAAGTAGCAGTATATCTTCTTGTTCTGCAATTTGAGTAAGTGTCATAGCCTCTTCTCGAGTGAGGCGATATCCAGAAATAATTTGCCAGGCTAAATTATCTAGCCATTGTTCTAACTGGTTTCTCGTCTCTGGCAAAGATAGGAAAGCTTTGGCATTTGTGTCTGTATTGGTTGATAGAGGTGCTTGAACCACGGCTGACCTTGTAATTACTATATTGTTCAATGAGGTTGAATTTTACCATTTTTCACCCACATTTTCACGGAATTAATTTAAGTGGTAAAATTTTCAAATTTTAATTTCTATTTTTCAATCATCCGAAATAATTAACTGTGCAATTTTCATTAATATAGAGTACAGAGATTTGGGTTTAAAGGAAGAAGGCTTTA